>DASVOT010000846.1:0-2694 GCA_036383235.1 Chryseosolibacter sp. | reverse complement strand
TCGCCATTTCCCTGGACGATCACGCGGCTGATCTTTCGTCCGGAAAATTCCGCGGTCATCTTTCGTCCCTTGATCTGGTTGAAGTTGAGCAGGGTATCCTGCGAAATCACGAAGGCATTGTCGACGAGGAACATTTTGCTGATGGTGTTATTCTGGATGAGCATGCTGATCGAGTCAGCCGTGAGCTGGTTGCCCTGCGTCCATAACACCGGGTCTTTGTAGAAGTAGATCGTGGAATCAGCCGCGCGGTATTCGAGCGAGTCAGCCGTTCCCTGGAGGTCGGTCTTGTATATTTTTACGTTGTGATAGGCGAGGATCCTTTTCTTTTGCTCGTCGTCGCTGTCGATGGAGACCAGTGTGTCGGCTGACATAAACAGCGTATCGTTGTCTTCCGTGACCTTGGCCACGAAGGCGTTGTTGTACACTTTCGTGATGCCTTTGTCCTTGAAGTAATCGGAGGCCTGTCCGTAGATGATGAGATTTTCTTTTTTGGAGGTCATCACGACGTTGCCGCGCACCTTGGCGATGTTGCGGATGGCGTCAACATCGTATTTGTCGCCCTCGATGGTGTATTCCGCCGATTCACCCACGCCATTGCGAAGGTCGGACACCTTCGAGATCGTGTTGTATTTTCCGCCCTGGTACACCAGTTTGCTGCTGTCTTTGTTGATGACGGTGGTCTCGGTCACGAAGAAGATATCCTTTGTTCGGGAATTATACTGTAAGCTGTCGGAATACATCGTGTAGTCGGGGTTCGTCACCACGACATCCTTTTTAAAAGAAGCGAGGTTGGAGTTCGCATTGTAATAGCCCTTCCGGCTTGTGAGGGTGTTGATGCTGTCGACGAGCTTTCCGCCATTGAAATAGTACGCAAGGTTTCTCGGCCGGTAGTAGTCCAGGTTGTCGGTGTGCAGCGTGGCCGTTTTCAGCTTGGTAAAGACGACGTTTTTCCGCAGTTTGGCCGTCTTGGCGTCGCCGTCGTAGGTGAGGCGGGATCCGGTAATGGTAATCGAGTCACCTTCGACGATCCGTACTCTGCCGAAAGCTTCCACGGAGTTTTGTCGCCTGTAAAAATGCGCGGAGTCGCAGTAGATGGTCGTTTGATTCTGCACGAAAACCACGTTGCCGATGAGGCGCTGCTCGCCTTTTTTTCCGGATTTCAGTACGTCGGCGTCCCTGAGCTTGACGCGCTTCTGTCCGTATGCCGTGCTGGCCACCACCAGGAGGACCGCGGCTATGACCAGCTTTTGAATAATTGGCAATATCGGGCGAACGTTCATGGTAAATGGTAAATTTGAGCGTGGTAGAGCAACTATTAAACCATATCAGCCGCTACTCACTCTGCAAAACTACGGATAAAATCCTATTGGCCGTAAGTGGCGGTTTGGATTCGATGGTGATGCTGCATTCGATGAAAGCGGCCGGTTTCAGCGTGGCCGTCGTTCACTGTAACTTCCAGCTTCGGGGGGAAGCGTCGGGGAGCGATGAAGATCTTGTGAAGGCGACGTGCCTTCAGCAAAATATCCCCTTCTACGCCAGGAAATTCGCGACGGCGGAATACGCGGCCGCGCAGCGCATATCGGTGCAAATGGCGGCGCGCGATCTGCGCTATGAGTATTTCCGCGAAATTTTGGACGAGCATCGGTACGATCATGTGGCCACTGCCCACCACTTCAACGATGTGATTGAAAGTGTGCTGATGAATCTTGTACGAGGTACCGGCATCGACGGGCTGACCGGCATTGCGCCGAAGAAACAAAAGGTGATACGGCCCCTGCTTTTCGCGACACGGGCCATGTTATTGCACTATGCCATTGAAAATCGCATCACCTGGCGGGAGGACGCCAGCAACCTGAAGGACGAGTACCAGCGGAATTTCATGCGCCATCAGGTAGTGCCAAGGTTGCAGGAGCTCAATCCGAATTTCGAAGAAACCTTTCGCGACACACATGAACGCCTGACCGGCGCCAATCAGTTTTCCAGGGCTTACATAAAATCCTTTGAGTCGACCGCCGTGGAAGCCGTAGACGGCAGGCTCACCATCGATATGCGAAAGATGCGGGAGCTTGAATCTCCTGCCGTAATGCTTTGGGAGCTGGTAAAAGACCTCGGCTTTAAATTCGATCAATGCAGGAAAGTTGTCAGCGACCATCAGGCCGGCAGGATATTCCTGTCTGCCAGCCACCAGATCGTCGTTGACAGGGAGCACTATATTGTCGAGAAAAAACGATCGGCCGATTTCATGACCGTTGCAATCGAACAAGGTCAACGCGAGTGCGGCGTGGCGCCGAACCTGATGTCTTTAAGGGAGGTTCCGCGGGTCGGCTTCAGGCTCAGCAAGGACCCGGCGGTTGCGCAGCTCGACCTGGACCGGTTGCGCTTCCCACTGCTGTGGAGAAGCTGGCGCGCCGGCGATTATTTTGTGCCGCTGGGCATGAGCCAGGAAAAGAAGCTGAGTGATTTTCTCATCGACCTTAAAATTCCCTTTAACAGCAAAGCCGATATTACCGTGCTGGAATCAGGGGGCGAAATCATCTGGGTCGTGGGATACCGGATCAGCGATCGCTACAAGGTGACGGCTGACACGGCCCGCGTTCTCGTCATTGAGCGGCACGCCACAGGCCGGTAAAAAATAAATTTCTTTAATCCTGGCTTATTGATAAATTGGCGCCCGTAAAAAGCTGTCCGCCGGTC
>DASVOT010000845.1:0-5332 GCA_036383235.1 Chryseosolibacter sp. | reverse complement strand
ATATCGCCCTGGCGATGGCTATGCGCTGTCGCTGCCCTCCCGATAACTTGATGCCCCGGTCTCCGACGATGGTCTGAAATTTTTCCGGAAAACTCTCGATAAACTCGAGGGCGTTCGCTTTGGCGGCGGCGGCCCGCACTTCCTCGAAACTGGCACCGGGTTTCCCGTAGCGGATATTTTCTTCAATGCTCCCTCCGAACAGAATCACCTCCTGGGGCACCACCCCGACAGTCCTGCGATACGAAGTGAGATTGAAATCTCCGATCCGCTGGCCATCAGCCTTGATGGCTCCCTGGTCCAGGGGATAGAAGCGCATCAGCAGGTTGATAATGGTCGACTTTCCAGATCCGCTTTTTCCTACCAGCGCAACCTTTTCGCCCGGCCCGATGACAAAGTTCAGGTCGTTGAGCACGGTGTATTCTTTCCTGCTGGGGTATGAAAAATTCACTCCGGAAAATTCAATTTTGCCTTTGAGCCGGATTGCCTCCGAAGCAGGTGAGGATTCATCCTCCAGGTGCAGAATCTCCAGTATCCGCTCGGATGCTCCAACGGAACGCTGTAATTGAGTGTAGATATCCCCCAATCCGGCAATTGAAAAACCGATGAACGTAGTGTAAAAGATGAAGGAAAATAATTCTCCCACGGTAAGTTGATTCGACTGCACGAGGCTTGCTCCGTACCACCCCACTGCCACTATCCCGCCAAACAGCGCGAAAATAATAAACGAAATAAAAAATCCGCGATAGCGCGAAGATTGAATGGCCACCTGCACCACTTCCCGTATCGCCTTGCCGTAGCGGTTTATCTCGAACAGCTCGTTCGTAAATGCCTTCACCATGCTGATCGACTGAAGAGACTCCTCCACTACCACATTTGCCTCCGCCAACTTATCCTGCGTTTTCCTGGATAATTTGCGGATGAATTTTCCGAATATCAGGGCCGTGACAACCAACACCGGAATGGTGATGAGCATAAACCCGGTCAGCGTCGGGGCCAGATAGAAAATAATAGCGATGCCGAAAACGAGCGTGATGACCTGCCTCAATAATTCCGCCAGCAGAAAGCTGAAGGTGTCCTGCAGGGTGCCGACGTCGGAGGTGATGCGGCTCATCACCTCTCCCAGGCGGCGGCTGTCGAAAAAGGTCATCGGCAGCCAGACAATCTTCTGGTAAACCGCATTCCGAACATCGGCCATCCCCTTTTCGCTGACAATGGAAAAAGTATACACGCGAATAAATGAAAATACGCTTTGCACAAAAAGGATCAGGAACAACGCAATGGCTACCTGATTGATTGTATCGAAGTAATGCGGCTTTCCCGATGCGACATCCAGCAGCTCTCCGGCCAGACGGGGAAAAGCGAGCAGGATGACGCTCGACAGGGCCAGCGCCACAAGCCCCAGCAAAAACAATCCTTTGTATGGCAACATGAACCTGAATACTCCCGCCAGCTGTCGCAAACTGGTTCTGTTAATCCTCCGCTTCTCTTCTTTTGACAGTGTCTCCAGTGTTCTCTTTGCCATTGTTTGCTTTTAATCAACCAGAATCTTCCCTCGGATATAATACTCTACCGTGTCTCCAAAAACCATCTTTTCGCCACCTTTGATCTCGTATCCGGTGAGCACGGTTTTGTCTCCTATCTGCTGGAAGTCCATAGACAAGACACGCGAACTGCCGAAAAGGACGTTTTCCTCTCTGTACAACGCTTCGATCCTCCTCGGCTTGTGAAGGGTTCCCTGATAAAAGATCTTAAGGTAAACCACGGGAAGGTCCTTGATGCTTTTAAAGGATTTCACTGTAAGGTTACTCTGCGGGTCAACGAGCCCGTCATCCACGCGGTACAATCCTTTGTTCACCGGTTTGTTAATCATGTCGATTCTGCGGAACACGTCGAGCTCATTGATCCAGGCGAGGGTATCCTTCGGCGTGTACTTGGCCGTGTCCTTTTGGCCGCGAAGCAATGCTTCTTTCAAAACTTCGGCATGAATTGAATTAAGATGACGGATCTGTGCCGTTACGAGGCTGTCGACGGGATAAAATGCTGCCGGCCGTTTTTTGGAATCACACGCCGACAGCGTTGTTACAAGCAATGAAACGACAAAGGCGGTAATGAAAAATTTTCCGTTATGATCTGTCCGGTGAAACATTCCTAGTTTTGCAGTAACACATTGCCGGTCATTTCCTTTGGCGTTGCCAAGCCCATAAGCCTGATGATAGTGGGAGCAAGATCGCCCAGCTTGCCGTCTTTCAATTTTCCTTTGTAGGTCTCGTCCACGAGAATACAGGGGACGAGATTGGTCGTGTGGGCGGTATTAGGAGTGCCATCGTCATTGATCATGACTTCCGCGTTGCCATGGTCGGCAATAATGAGGGTCGCATAGCCATTTGTCAAAGCGGCTTCTGTAACCTTCCGCGCGCAGGCGTCTACCGTCTCACACGCCTTGACTGCGGCCTCGAATACGCCGGTGTGTCCTACCATGTCCGGGTTTGCGAAATTAAGACAGATAAAATCCGCGGATTTCTTCTCAAGCTCAGGGATGATCTTGTCCTGAATGTCACGGGCGCTCATCTCGGGCTGGAGGTCATACGTTGCCACTTTCGGGGAGGGACACAAGATCCTGGTTTCGCCTTTGAAGACCGTCTCTCTGCCCCCGGAAAAGAAAAAAGTTACATGTGGGTATTTTTCTGTTTCCGCAATCCGGATCTGCTTCTTGCCTGCGTTGGCCAGCACTTCTCCCAGCGTATTTTCCAGGTTGTCTTTGTCGAAAATCGTCTTGACATCCTTGAACGAATCATCATAGTTGGTGAGCGTGATATAATACAGGCCCAATGCTTTCATTCCAAACTCCGGAAAGTCCGACTGGGTGAGCACCTGGGTGATCTCTCTTCCCCGGTCCGTCCGGAAATTAAAGCACAACACCACATCGCCTTCCTTAATGGTTGCGAGCGGCTGTCCGTTTGCACCCGTGACAACAATCGGTTTGATAAATTCGTCGGTCACATTGTTATCGTACGATTTCTGAACTGCCGCCAGGGGATCCGTTGATTTTTCACCGATTGCGTTTACAAGGAGGTCATAAGCGAGCTTCACGCGCTCCCAGCGCTTATCGCGGTCCATGGCGTAGTAGCGCCCGATGACAGAGGCCAGCTGACCGGAATTCTTCCGCAAATGTTCGGTCAGATCTTTCAGGTATCCAAGTCCTCCTTTTGGATCGGTGTCCCTGCCATCCATAAACGCATGGACAAAAAGGTTCTTGATACCACGGTGATTTGCAATTGAGATCAGCCCTTTCAAATGATCGATATGGGCGTGCACGCCTCCGTCCGATACCAGACCCATGAGGTGGACGTCTTTCCGGTTCTTCAGGGCGTAATCGAAAGCGGCTGTCAATACCGGATTGGTGTCGAGCTCCTTTTCTTTTACGGCTTTGTTTATCCTGACCAGATCCTGGTAGACGACCCTTCCGGCGCCGATATTCATGTGGCCGACTTCCGAGTTTCCCATCTGGCCTTCAGGCAAGCCGACCGCAAGTCCCGATGCCTCGAGCTTGCTGTGCGCATATCTGGTGTAGAGAGAATCGATGAAAGGCGTCCTGGCCTGATCCACCGCTGACACTTTCTTGTTCTTGGCGATGCCCCACCCATCCAGGATCATCAATAAAACTTTTTTATCCATTTATTAAACATTAAGTCAGGTCAAGCCTTCCGCAGAATCACAGAATGAACCGCTGCTACCCGCCGATTTTATTTGTAAAAAAACGAATCTTTGCGCATCCCGGAGGGCAACGGCAAATCCGCGAAAAGCGGTCCGGTTGTCCGCCATCTCCGGATGTTCAGCATGCTTTTCGGTTGATTCTTTGCGCATGGCGGTGGTTCCCCGTTAAAAGCCTGGCATAAAAGGCGCAAATATAGCACCTTATCAAGATTTCATACATGCTGTTGACAGGAACGGCCTGCACAGCGTCCGTAAATTTCTTTATCTTTCAACAATGGCATAATTTTCGCCGTTAACCAAGACTGTCATGAAGTTGAACAGATTGAAAGCGTTTATAGTTTTTTGTATCCTAACCTTACAAGTGTTTGCCTCGAAAGGCCAGAGTGAAGTTATTTATCAGGTACGTGAAACGATCAAGGCCGGGAGCGCCAAGGAATTGTCAAAATACTTGTTTCAGACCGTTGACGTCACAATTGAGGGCAGGGTTCAATCATACAGTAAAGCGCAGGCCGAATTTGTATTCAGGGATTTCTTCAGGCAGCATCCTCCTTCAGAATTTAACATCATTCACCAGGGCTCATCCAAGGGCGGGCAACCGTTTGCCATCGGCCAGTACAAGAGTGCCGATGAAACCTACCGCGTTTTTATGAAAATAAAAGCGGTGAATAATCAACAGCTTCTCCACGAGATCTCCTTTTCCAAAGAATAAGGCCGCTGCGCGGGCCGGTTCATTTCCCGGCTCCTCCACAAAAATTGGCCCGGGTTCCGGAAAATCAAAAATAGGCGTCTATTTTTGCGGGCATGAGGCCCGCATATATCACCGACGCTTTCTTAAAGAAGTTCATCGCTGACGCGCTCGCGGAAGATGTTGGTGATGGCGATCACTCCTCGCTTGCATCAATTCCTTCCGGCGGCCGCGACAGCGCGAAGCTGCTCGTTAAAGATAGCGGCATCCTGGCGGGTGTCGAACTTGCCAGGCACATCTTTCATTTCGTCGACCGAGACCTGGATGTGAAAATTCACTTCAACGACGGAGATTCAATCAGGCCTGGGGACGTTGCCTTCACCGTCACGGGTCCTTCCAGGACAATTTTGACCCTTGAGCGACTCGTGCTCAATTGCATGCAACGCATGAGCGCCATTGCTACAAAAACACACCGTTTTGTCTCTCTCGTTTCCGGAACTAAAGCCAGCATCCTGGATACGCGTAAAACCACGCCGAATTTCAGGCTGCTTGAAAAATGGGCTGTTTTGATCGGCGGCGGCAAGAATCATCGTCTTGGATTGTTTGACATGATCCTGCTCAAAGACAATCATATTGACATGGCAGGCGGAATTTCCGCCGCAATCAACCGGACAAAAGATTATCTTCGCGCCACCGGCAGGAAATTGCCAGTCGAAATAGAGACCCGTAATCTCTCGGAAGTGCGCGAGGTGCTGGCCACTAAAGGCGTTGATATCATCATGCTCGACAATATGAGCCTCGCCGACATGCGTGAGGCGGTGAGAATGATCGGAAGCGAATTTAAAACGGAAGCCAGCGGCGGCGTCAACGAGCACACAATACGAGACATCGCGGAATGCGGAGTCGATTTAATTTCAGTAGGAGAGGTGACGC
>DASVOT010000844.1:0-3232 GCA_036383235.1 Chryseosolibacter sp. | reverse complement strand
CAATTTTACGCAATTCAAAAATAAAGAACGTGGGCAGCCCCTCGGGTGAATAGTTGCTTGTTGAACAGGCAAACAGGCTATCGATCAGGGACTGCATTTCCTCTTTCACAAGTCTCTGCCCCGCTTTGATGCATGCTCTCTTCGCCAGGGACCTTGCCAGGTTCTCATTCAGCGGCACCGAGAGCTCTGACTGGTTAATTTTGAATTGCTCGACCAGACCTTCAAAAAGAGCCTTCCCGCTGCCCGTCGGAAGATTGGCCGGCACGCCGTTAATAAGGATCGTGTTCTTCCCGAAAACTTCCAGCCTGAAGCCCAACGCTTCAATCTCCTGTTCCATCTCCAGCACAAGGGCAAAATCCGAAGCGCTGAGGCTGACGGGTTGGGGAAATAAGTCCTGCTGGCTTTCGGCGGATTTGTTTTTCAGCTGTTCCAGGAATTTTTCGTACAGGATCCTTTCATGAGCAAGCTGTTGATCCACAATCATTATACCGGATCTAACCTGGCGCAGGAGATAGCGCTGGTGAACCTGAACGAGAACCTTTTCCTCCGGTTCGGATGGGAGTTCCTCTTCCGTGCGGTTGTTTGCACCGCTTTGAAAGCGCAGAGTCTGCGGTTCGGGCGGCGTCCCAAAATTTTTTGAACCCTCGAACAATTTTTCCCAGTTTGTCTGGTTGGCGCTGTGCAGCCCTTTCGAGAAACGCTCCTCAAAATAGACATCATTTGACTGGGCTGCAGCCTGGCTCAGCTTTGAGATGATGTTGACGTCCGACCGGAAATCAATGCCCGGAGTGAGGTTATGCGACCCGATTGCCTGCCGGACAGCGGCGCGCACCACCGCGTAGACGGCCCTTTCATCATCAAACTTGATCTCGGTTTTCGTGGGATGCACATTCACGTCAATGTGCTTCGGATCGATGTCGATAAAAATGACGTAAAACGGGAAACTGTTTTCCGGCAACAGGTTTTCAAAGGCCGTCATCACCGCGTGATGAAGGTAGTTGCTGCGGATGAAGCGCTTGTTTACAAAAAGAAATTGTTCACCCCGGGTCTTTCGCGCAAAATCCGGCTTGCCGACATAACCCGTGATCCGGACCAGTTCGGTTTCCTCCTGGCATGCTGCGAGTTGTTCCTGGTAGGATTTGCCGAACAGATTTACAATCCTCTGGCTGAGCTTGCCCGCCGGAAGATCGTATACAACCTCATCGGTCTGGATGAACGTAAAAACAATGTCGGTATGGGCGAGCGCCAGGCGCTGGAACTCGTCGATAATGTGTTTGAGCTCGACCGGGTTTGACTTTAAAAAATTCCGCCGGGCCGGAATATTGTAAAAGAGATTCTTGACGCTGATGCTCGTCCCTTTTTCACATGCCACCGGTTCCTGCCTTTTTACATCGGAGCCCTCCACCACCAGGCACGTTCCCAGTTCCTGGTCCGACATCCGTGTCTTCATCTCCAACTGGGAGACCGCGGCAATAGATGCGAGCGCTTCTCCCCTAAAACCTTTCGTATGCAGCGTGAAGAGGTCCTCCGCCCTGCGGATCTTTGATGTGGCATGCCGCTCGAGGCTCATCCGAGCATCGGTCTCAGTCATTCCCAGACCGTTGTCGATCACCTGGATCAGGGTCTTGCCCGCCTCCCTGACGATCAGCCTGATATGGCTGGCGCCGGCATCAATGGAATTTTCCATCAATTCCTTTACCGCCGACGCCGGCCTTTGAACTACTTCTCCAGCGGCAATCTGGTTCGCGATCGAATCGGGTAAGAGCTGTATAATATCGGGCATCCAAATCAGGAGTTCAGTCCGCAAATTAATTTATTTGTCGGTAGGGTGCAGCATAAAAAAGACTATTTAACCCTGGCATAAAATTGATTTTCCTAACTTGTTGGCACTTTACCCCTTCGGAAAAGCGTTAAGATGATTCAGGGATATGATCGGACAGGTAAAAAATGTTTTTTTCTCCTCGTTGCTTACAATCGCCAGTTGCCTCGCCGCGCAGGCGCAGACCGCTAAGGAAAAATGGGTCGACAGCGTCTTCCTTACACTCGGCCAGAACGAAAAACTGGGGCAGCTCTTCATCGCCCGTGTATCGGCGCATAGCGACCCGCAGATTGTGCGATCTGTAGAGAAGAGCGCAGAGGCAGGAGACGTTGGCGGGATCATTTTTACGACAGGCTCCATCGGAAAACAGGCGCGGATCACCAACGCACTCCAAGGTCAAGCAAAAATCCCACTGCTCGTAAGCCAGGATGCTTCCTCGGGGCTCGGAACATTACTCGACAGCGCCGTCGCCTTTCCCCTGCCCGTGGAGCAAGCCGCGCTTTCGGATGACAGCCTCATTTACAGCATCGCACGCGAGATCGGGCGCCAAATGAAGGTCATGGGCATCCAGATGAGCCTGAGTCCCAATGCGACTCCGTTTGGTACCGAGTCGACCAATGCAAACATGGTCTACGGCGACGACGCAGAACGGGTCGCCCACAGATCGATGCTGCATATGATGGGACTTCAGGATGCCGGCGTCTTGAGCTGCGCCAAATATTTTCCCCTGAAAAGTATCGAAGTGCTGGATCAAAAAGCCAACTCGCACTTAACCCTCTATCACGATACGCTTGTCTCCGCTCCGTATCGGCATCTTTTCAAGCATGGGCTGAACGCAGTCATGCCCGACGTGGCCAGCCTCGTCGACTATTATGAGTTGAAAAAATCGGACCTGAAGAAAAAAGTTACCGACAACACGTTTCAACAGTTTGAAGCAGGCGATCTCCTTCACCAACCGCTCGGCTATGCGGGCGTTGTGATGGTAGACGTTCAATCGCTGGAACGCGCGTCTGACAAATTCCAGCCCGGCGACGCTGCACTCTTCGCCTTTCAGGCGGGGGCCGACCTCATCATCACCAACGACGACCCGGACCCGGCCTTAAAGAAGATCAAAAAATTAATCCGGACTGACCGGAAATATTCGGCACTGCTTGATGAACGAGTTAAAAAAATGCTTGCTCTGAAGTATGACGCCGGACTTTTCAAAACAACGCCCGTTGACCTGACTTTCCTCTATAGCCAGCTCCATACCAATGAAACCCACGTGCTGAGGAGCAGGGCGCTTAAGGAATCGATTACGGTCGCGAAAAACAGCGATAACATCCTCCCGGTCGTGTCGCTCGAGGACAGAAACTTTACCTGCCTGATAGCTGGCGACAGCAATCGCGCCGACATTTTCTACCGCAGCATCAG
>DASVOT010000843.1:0-9185 GCA_036383235.1 Chryseosolibacter sp. | reverse complement strand
AGCTGAACGCCCGAATACCCATAGGCAAGCGATTGGATCTTGAGGAAAAGCATCAGCTTCACCACCTCGGGCGGAACAGCGGGACCCGTTCCGCATGCGTGTGATTTTA
This sequence comes from Chryseosolibacter sp., assembly GCA_036383235.1. Lineage (GTDB taxonomy): Bacteria > Bacteroidota > Bacteroidia > Cytophagales > Cyclobacteriaceae > Chryseosolibacter. The sequence continues at coordinate 9,076 of DASVOT010000843.1, read as the reverse complement.
CGAGATTCTCCTGCAGCGTCTCCAGCTGATCGCTGGAGATGTTTCGATTATACAACGAGCCGAACCCCGTGTTGATGCCGTAGATCGGCTCCCGGGAGTTTCTGATTTTCTCATCGAGGTATTCGCGGCATCGGATAATCTTTTTTGAGGCCTCGTCCGAAAGCGCCAGCTGAACATCCGTTTTGATGATGCGCTCCAGATCCGCAAGGGATATTTTATCGGAAGAGATGAAGTGGGATTGCCCGCGAGACATGAGATCGGTTCATTTTATAGGGCGTCGCGCCAGAGCAGTGACGGTGTCGTGAGCGGCCGCATATTACTTTTTCAATCGTTGGATGACCTGTTCAAGATAAAACTTTTCCTGTTCACCCGTTTCCAGATTTTTCAGAGCGATCAGTCCGGTTGCCATTTCCTCCGATCCGATCACGAGGACATAGCGGATCTGCTTTTTGTTGGCGTGGTCCAGCTGCTTTTTGATCTTCGAGATATCGGGGTAAATTTCAGAGGCGACGCCCGCCTCCCGGAGGGAAGCCAGCACGCGCAGGCCATACCGAAAGCTCTCCTCGTCGAGATGGCATACCAGCGCCTTCGGGGATATGTGCGATTTCTCCGGAAACAGCTTCAGCTCTTCCATGGCGTCGTAGATGCGGTCAACGCCGAAGGAAAATCCCACGCCTGACAAATTCTCCTTGTCGCCGAACGCCTGGGTGAGGTGGTCGTACCTCCCGCCGCCGCTCACGCTTCCGATGCTGACATTGTTTATTTTGACTTCAAAAATACAGCCCGTGTAGTAGCTCAGTCCGCGCGCCAGCGCGATATCGAATTCCACGTGCGTGTCATCCGAAGCCATCGCGCTCAACAGCGTCATCACTTCCCCAATGTCGGCCAATCCTTTTTGGCCCTGCGGGATCTCCCGGTACTGCTCGTTCAGGAAATTCACCTTCGCAGACGTTGAGCCTCCGGCATGGAGGATCCGGAAAAGCCGGTCAAGCCGGTCGCCGGAAAAGCCTTTGGCGGACAGCTCTTCCCTTACTTTTTCTTCCCCAACCTTGTCGAGCTTGTCGATGGCGACAAAGAGGGCAGCCTCATTGCCGCGGGCGCCGATGAGCTCCGCCACCGCGTTCAACACGCCGCGGTGATTTATTTTAATGGTGTAATCGGTGATTCCCAGTGTTTTGAAAACCGATTTGATCATGAGGATGATCTCCGCCTCGCACACGAGCGACCCCGTGCCCACTACATCCGCATCGCACTGGTAGAACTCCCGGTACCGGCCTTTCTGCGGCCGGTCCGCCCGCCAGACCGGCTGGATCTGGTACCTTTTAAACGGAAAGGAGACTTCATTCCTGTTCATCACCACATACCGCGCGAAGGGGACGGTCAGATCATAGCGCAGACCTTTTTCGGCAATCTGCGGGGTGACGGCGCGGTAGTTTCCCCCGGTAAGTGCGTCTGTCTTAATATCTTTAAGAAAATCTCCGGAATTCAGGATCTTGAAAAGCAGCTGATCGCCTTCCTCTCCGTATTTGCCGGTCAGCGTCGAGAGGTTTTCCATGGCAGGTGTTTCCAGGGGCTGAAATCCGAAAGTCTGGAAAACAGAGCGGATGGCTTCAAAAATAAGCTGTCGCCTGGCCATCACGGCCGGGCCGAAATCTCGGGTGCCCTTTGGCAGGGTGGGCTTCTCCATCATGGGTCGATAGTCGTGAACAAACCGGGGCAAGTTAGAAGGGTATGGGTTAATCTGCTAATTTTTCGGGCAGGCGCAGGGCCGCATAATTCCGCCGTGCGTCCCCACAATTTTCAATTGCGGAAAACTTGGAATCCAGCATCCAAGCGCTTACTTTTGCGTTCCTTTTAACAGAAAAGCCATGGCAGTAACCAGACTTAAGAGAAAAAACCGCAAAGACAAGGCTAAATCGGCTGTCAGACGCCAGAGCCTGAAACTTCAAAACTTTCAGCCTGTGATGAAAACAGTTGACGTTGAAAAGATCAAAGAGGAATTCAAGTCCAAGAAAAAAGCTTAATTCATCCACTCAAGATAGTTTGAAGTCCCGCCGGTTCGGGACTTTTCTTTTTCTGGCTTTTCTGTCGATACAACCTAACTTTACCTCATGGCAGAGCTTCACCTGATGAACTGGAATGTCAATGGCATCCGGTCGATCATTAAAAAAGATTTTATCAAGGATGTGAGGCAGATGGCGCCCGACATTCTTTGCCTCCAGGAGACAAAAGCGTCTGTGGAGGAGACGAAGTCTGCCCTCGAGCTCCTGCCCGAGTACAAAAATCAGGTGAACTCCTGCAAAACCAGGAAGGGCTATTCCGGTACCGCTATCCTCTCAAAGATCGAACCGATACGCGTCACCTGCGATATGAACGTAGAGGAGCATGACCAGGAGGGCAGGGTCATGGCTGCGGAATTCGACCAGTTCTTTCTCGTGACCGTTTATGTTCCCAATTCCGGCGAAGGGCTCAAACGACTGGATTACCGGGAAAAGTGGGACGAGGATTTCAGGAAATATGTCGTCTCACTTCAGGAGAAGAAACCGGTGATCATCTGCGGCGACCTCAACGTGGCTCATCAACCCATCGACATTGCTCGGGCGAAAGAAAATTACAACAAAGCCGCGGGCTACACGCAAAAAGAAATTGACGGATTCACAAACCTGCTGGAAAGCGGTTTTATCGATACCTACCGGAGGTTTTACCCGGAAACCGTGAAGTACACATACTGGAACGTCATGTTCAATTCGCGCGCGCGGAATGTGGGCTGGCGTATTGATTACTTCCTGGTGACCGAATCCATCATCGGCAAGGTGAAGGACGCCATGATCTACGATCATTTGCTGGGATCCGACCATTGCCCGGTGGGCCTGAAAGTGGAGGTCTGACGGCCAGGGTTTCTACAACCCGATGCCTATGTGTAACCCGATCTTGGGAAGAATGCCCTTGTAACCGGGATCCGTGATGCCCTCATAGTCGTAATAATCGGCGTTCGGACTGATGCCGCTGCGCGTTTTGTCCGCAAACTGCACGCCGCCGCCGACAAAGGCCTCCAAAAATATTACCTGCCACAGGGTCTTCTGGTATCCGATGGTAAAGCCGAATCCGCCATTGGTCACTTTTTCGTTATAGTCATACTGGTATTGGGTGACCGTGCCGCCGGTGTTCGGATCGTAATACGAATACGCGTCTTTGAAGTCGCCTGAATAATATCCACCCTGCAGGTAGGCGGCGCCATAGACACCCTGATAGTACGACTTGCCATGCCGGGACGTATAACTCTTCATGGGGCTGATGTATTTCCGGAACTGGACTTCTCCCGCGATCCCGCTGTAGCCGTCGCCCTGGAACGTGTATTCCTTGTTCTCGAGCATGCCCGTGACAAAGAACGCCGCGCTCGAAGAGTGGGCCTCGTTAAAGTGTTCGATGCCGGCCTTCAGCGAATTATGGATGAAGTGCTGCGGTGATAGCTTGAAGATCGTCCGCGACAGGGGTGTCTCCGCTTCCTGGGCATAGGCGGTGATCATGCAGGTCAAAAGTGCGCCAAAGAGAGTTGCCTTGATCATGGGGATTCTGTTTTGTCGGAATTTCAGGGATTATCCTCCCCTCAATTCCGATAAGGTTCTTATCTTAACGGAACGGCTGCTTGAAAATTTTGTTACGCCAGGTATTAAAGAGCGGAATTTATACCCTTTCGATCTCCGCCCCCAGCGCTCTTAATCGCGAATCGATATTCTGATAACCGCGGTCGATCTGGTCGATGTTCGAGATTTCGCTATCGCCCTGCGCCGAAAGCGCCGCGATCAAGAGGGCGACGCCGGCGCGGATGTCGGGCGATGACATCTTGATGCCCTTTAATTTTTGTTTTCTGTCGAGTCCGATGACGGTCGCCCGGTGCGGATCGCAGAGAATGATCTGCGCCCCCATATCGATGAGCTTGTCGACGAAGAACAGGCGGCTTTCGAACATCTTCTGATGAATGAGGACAGTGCCTTTCGCCTGCGTGGCAATGACGAGCACAATGCTGAGCAGGTCAGGGGTGAACCCCGGCCAGGGCGCGTCGGCGACGGTGAGGATGGAGCCGTCAATGAACGGTTCGATCTCGTATCGTTCCTGGGCGGGAATATAAATGTCGTCGCCTCTGAATTCCATCCTGATGCCCAGTCGCCGGAAGACCTCGGGAATCATTCCGAGCATATCGATCCTGCAATTCCTGATGGTGATCTCCGATTGTGTCATCGCAGCCAGTCCGATGAAGCTCCCGATCTCGATCATATCCGGCAGGAGGGAATGCTCCGTTCCATGCAATTTCTTTACACCTTCGATCGTCAGCAGGTTGGAGCCGACGCCGCTGATCCGGGCGCCCATGCGGTTGAGCATCAGACAGAGCTGCTGAAGGTAGGGCTCGCATGCCGCGTTGTAGAGGGTGGTAGTTCCCTTTGCAAGCACAGCTGCCATGATGATATTTGCCGTGCCCGTAACGGAAGCTTCGTCGAGCAGCATGTAACAACCCTTTAGTTCAGAGGCGTCAATGTTGAACAGATGCTCGGCAGCGTCGAAGTTGAATTTTGCTCCCAGTTTCTGGAAGCCTAGAAAGTGAGTATCCAGCCTTCGGCGGCCGATTTTGTCGCCGCCGGGCTTAGGCATGGTGGCCTTGCCGAAGCGCGCGAGGATAGGACCGAGCAGCATCACCGAGCCGCGCAGCGCGGACGCTTTCCGGCGGTACTCTTCGCCCTCGAGAAATTTTGTGTTGATATTTGACGCGGTAAACCGGTAGGATTCCGTTCCCACCTTTTCGACCTTGCAACCGAGGTTTCCCAGCAGCTCGATCAGCTTGTTGACGTCGACAATGTTCGGTATGTTATGAATGACGACCGGCTCTTCGGTCAGGAGCGTCGCGCTGAGGATTTGCAGCGCCTCGTTTTTTGCTCCCTGTGGTATGATCTCTCCCTTTAATTTTTTCCCTCCCCGGATCTTGAATACGCCCATGAACGAGTTGACGGTTGACAATTGACAATAGATAGCTGAACGAAAAGTAGTTCCGATGGCGCGCATCTGTTGACTTTGGCGCCTGCGCCCCGCCTTACTGGTCTCTCCTGCGGCGGAAGTTTCCTCCTCCCTTGTGGCCGCCTTTGTTGAATGGCCTGTGGCCGTTACCGCCTCCCTGGTGGCGCTGATGCTGACCACCGGTCTGCTGAGGCTTGGCTTTCTTGCGTTCCTTATAGAGTTTTTCGAAGAGGTTATCCTCGCGCACTTTTTCGATCGTCATGTCGAGCGCGCCGCCAGACATCTCCTGGATATCTTTAAGGATGACAGAATCGTCAAGGGTTTCCTTGTTCCAGTTCCCGTAGAAAGTCTTCATGAGCTTTCCAAGATAGATGATGGCATCCTGACGTTCCTGCGGATCCTCTTTCTTCAGCGCTTCCTTCACGAGCTTTTCGATGTTCTTGCCATAATGCTTGAAGCGGATCTGGCTCTGGGGATAATCGACCTTATCCGGTTTCTTGAAGAGGATGTCTCTTTCAGGCACGGGGTAGGGACTGTTGATGTCCAGGTTGAAATCCGCGATGATGTAGAGGTCGTCCCAGACGCGCTGCGGATTCTCGGGCTGGTCTTTGATGGTGGGCGTGAGCTGCTTGATCAGCTCGATAAGGGTATAGGCCAGCTCCGTCCGCTTGTCTTTATCGGGAAGCGTGCGGATATAGTCCACGAGTTTCTGCACATTGCGGCCGTATTCCTTAAGAATAAGATGGGGCCTTTCGGTATTGTATTCTCCTATGATCATGGTATGGGTGATGTATAATGATTTTCTAAAATGCTTGAGGCAGTCTGCCTGCCCGGGCTATCCGCTCGCGCGCCGGCAGGCAGGTACGGTTGGATAAATACTGTCGTACGCTCAAATAAGGGCTTATATCAGCAAATCTAAAGCAATAAATGATATCCTCCAACCGCGATAAAACTTAGTTCCCGACGATCCGCAGTTTTGCGAAGCTCAGCAGGAGGGTTTTTTCGCCCACTTCGTGGAAATTGATCTTGGCTTTCTTGTCCGCGCCCGACGTATCCATGTTGAGCACGGTACCGAATCCAAACTTGGGATGTTCCACTTTCATGCCCGCCTGCAGCGCCGAGGTGTCGCTTGGCGTGAAGTCTTCCGGCGCCTTGTACGTCGTTGTTTTTGGGCGGGGCGGAGCGGAGGTGACGTTCTTTTTAATGCCATTCAGCAGGTTTTTTGCGTACTGGCTCGGCGGTGGCGCCGACTCCAGCCCCGCATACCGCGTGCTCAGCTTCATATAGTTCGGATCGATGTCGTCAAGGAACCGGCTGGGCTCGCAATTCTTTAACCTGCCGAACCGGTAACGCGTCAGCGCATAGCTGAGGAACAGGCGTTTCTGCGCCCGGGTGATGGCGACATAGAACAACCGCCGCTCTTCCTCTAGGTCGGCACGGCTGCTCAGCATCATCTGGGACGGGAAGAGGTCTTCTTCCAGGCCGCAGATATAGACGTATTTGAATTCAAGTCCCTTAGCCATGTGGATGGTCATAAGGGTGACCTTTTCAGGATCCTTGTCTTTGTCCTCATCCTGGCCGGTCACAAGGGAGACCTCCTGCAAAAACGCTCCCAGCGATTTGTCCTCGCGCTGCGAGTCGTCGGTGAATTCCTTGATGGCGTTGAGGAGCTCCTGCACGTTTTCGTAACGGCTTAACCCCTCGACGGTTTTATCTTCGTACAGCTCGCGCAGGAGTCCCGACCCCTTGGCGATCTCATAGGCGGCGTCGTAAGCGTCCTTCCTTTCCGTCTCCATGTTGAATCTTTTCATCAACGCGACAAAATCGCCGATCGGACCCGCCGCGCGCCCTCCAACAAATGGAGAGGGGTTCTGCAGGATCTCCCAGATGGACGTACCATGATCATTGGCGGCAACGACGATCTTGTCGACGGTGCTGTCGCCGATGCCGCGTTTGGGTAGGTTGATGATCCTCCTGAACGAAGCTTCATCCTGTTGATTGATGGCGTACCGCAGGTAGGCGAGCAGGTCCTTGATCTCCTTGCGCTGGTAGAAGGACAACCCGCCGATGACCTTGTACTTGATGTTCATGCGGCGCAGGGCCTCTTCGATCGCGCGCGACTGGCTGTTGGTCCGGTACAGCACGACGAAGTCGCTGAACTTCAACTGATGCTGCATCTTCTCTTCGAAGATGGAGGAGGCGATGAGCCGTCCTTCTTCGTTGTCCGATACCGATTTGATCAATTCGATCAGGTTGCCTTCCTCATTGGCGGTCCATACATTCTTCGGGATCTGCGCGCGGTTGCGTTTGATCACCGAGTTGGCCGCGTTCACAATGTTTTGAGTGGAGCGGTAATTCTGTTCCAGCTTGTAGACCTTGAGGTCGGGGTAGTCCCTTTCAAAATTGAGTATGTTGGTGATGTCCGCACCGCGAAAGGCGTAGATACTCTGGGCATCGTCGCCCACCACGCAGATATTCTGCCTGACCGAAGCGAGCTTCCGGATGATGAAGTACTGGCAGAGGTTTGTGTCCTGGAACTCGTCCACCAGCACATACTGGATCCGGTGCTGGTATTTGTTGAGCACTTCCAGGTGCTCTCTGAAAAGTTTGTCTGTATTGAACAGGAGGTCGTCAAAATCCATCGCCCCCGACTTAAAGCACCGCAGCGAATAGTTCTTGAAAATGTTGCCCAGCTCCGGCCGCAGGTTGGCTGCGTCGTCTCCCATAAGCTCCGCGTTGGTCAGGTAATCCTGCCAGCCGATCAGGCGGTTTTTCGCCGCGGAGATCCTGTTGTATACAGTGCTGGGTTTATAGGCCGTCTCGTCAAGCCCCATTTCCTTTACGATGGATTTGATCAGGGATTTTGAATCGTCAACATCGTAGATCGTGAAGTTGCTGGGATAGCCGATGTGGCGTGCTTCTGCGCGCAGGATACGCGCGAAGACGGAGTGGAAGGTGCCCATCCAGAGATTTCGCGCGTCGCTGCCAACCACGCCTTCGATGCGTTCGCGCATTTCCTTCGCCGCTTTGTTCGTGAAGGTTAAGGCCATGATGTTGAACGGATCAATCCCTTTGCTCTGGATCAGGTGCGCGATCCTGTAGGTAAGCACACGTGTCTTGCCCGATCCGGCGCCGGCTATGAGCATGCAGGGACCTTCCGTATTGATCACTCCCTCCCGCTGAGGTTCATTCAAGCTCTCTAGATATTCCATACTGGTTTTGCCGGATGAAAGGACTGGAATCGCCGGTTCGCTATCCACCGATTCATCAACCTGCAATTTTATGCAAAAGTATTGTTGATTCCGACTGGATCTGGACGCGGGTGCTGACGGCGGGATCGAAATCACTTCTCGCTCCCGTTTTGCACACCGGGCGTATTCGGTTGTCAGACAGCAGACTAACACCGCCCGCGCGCGATTAATTTCCCGCGCTGCAGAATTTTTGAAATCTCTGAAAAACGGCGCGTACGGGTTCTGGGGTTCCGGCGGAAAACGTCACCCTGCCGGGAGGGGTGGCGGCGGTAGGCGAAATTCAAGATTCAAAATTCAAGATTCAAGATTCGGCGTCGGTGGCTGAGCCTGTCGAAGCCCTGAGCCTGTCGAAGCCCAAGATTAGGAACTTGAGAGGCTCGTTGCCTGAGGGCCAGCGGTGCCAAAGTAACGGCAGTGATTCTTATTATTATCAGATTCTGAGTAGTTTTGCCAATCGTGAATCATTTTTCCCATTCAGGGTGTTAACCCTTAAATCCAGATCATGGTCAAAGTAGGAGAGGTCTTAGTATCAGATGACATCCGCGACAAGGAATTTGTCTGTAACCTTGAGAAATGCAAGGGAGCCTGTTGCGTGGAAGGCGATTTCGGCGCGCCGCTGGAGGAGAGCGAGCTGGAGATACTGGAGGAGATCTATCCGGCCGTTAAGCCCTATTTGACTCCCAAGGGTATCAAGACGATCGAAAAGGAGGGCACGCATACCATTGATGACGATGGTGAATTTTGTACCCCGGTTATCGGTGGCAGGGAGTGCGCCTACTCGTCGTACGACAAAAAAGGGATTCTCAAATGCGGCATCG
>DASVOT010000842.1:0-6365 GCA_036383235.1 Chryseosolibacter sp. | reverse complement strand
CCCCTGGTGATCCTGCTCGTGTATGCGCTGGCGTATCTGGTCCGGCCATGGGTGACGGATGACGTTAACAGACGATATTTTTTTCCGGCCCTGACGGTGCGAATACTCGGCGCGCTCGCGGTGGGCTTCCTGTATCAGTTTTATTATGAAGGGGGCGATACGTTTGCCTATCACACGCATGGCAGCAGGCCGCTTTGGGAGGCGATGATGGAGTCGCCTTCGCAGGGATTCCGCCTCTTGTTCGTGAATGGCGAATACGGACCCGGGATCTGGAAGACAGCCAGCAGGATCTGGTACTGGAATGACCCGCAGTCATTTTTTGTCATCCGGATCGCTGCAATTCTCGACCTGTTCACGTTCTCAACTTATTCAGCGACGGCGGTCTTGTTTTCCGTGATTTCTTTCACGGGTGCGTGGATGTTTTTTTTAACCTTTTATAAACAGTATCCCGACATGCACCGGTGGATTGCTTTCTCTGTCTTATTTGTTCCGACGGTGGTGTTTTGGGGATCGGGGATTTTTAAAGATACCATCACGCTGGCGGCCTTGGGGGCGTCTACGTTTATTTTTCGGAAGTTGTTTATTGAGAAGAGAATCACCCTGCTTTCCGTTTCATTGCTGCTGTTCAGTTTTTTCATTATTTTCTCTATTAAAAAGTACATTCTCCTTTGTTTTTTACCCGCGCTGTTGCTGTGGTGGGTGGCGACGAATTTTTCACGGATTTCCTCGCCGATGCTCAGGATTGTACTGGCACCGGTCTCGGCGATGCTCGCGATTCTGCTTGCCTACTACGCCGTATTAAAGGTGGGCGAAGACGATCCGCGATATAATATTTCAAGCCTGGCAGAGACGGCAAAGATCACCTCTTATGATATCCGCTACGGGTGGGGTGCGCGCACCGGAGAAGGATCAGGATACACGCTTGGCGAATTGGATGGGTCATGGCAAAGTATGGTGCGGCTCGCACCCCAGGCGATCAACGTGTCGCTGTTCCGGCCTTATTTATGGGAGGCCATTAATCCGTTGATGTTTCTGTCGGCGATCGAAGGGTTGGTTTTGTTGATGATAACACTTTACCTTGTTTGGCGGGTCAGGTGGAAGGTGTTTTCCGCCCTCCAAAAACCTGACGTGCTGTTTTGTCTCGTCTTTGCTTTCGTCTTTGCTTTCGCCGTCGGCGTCTCTACCTTCAATTTCGGTACGCTGTCGCGGTATAAGATCCCGATGATTCCATATTTCTTGATTGCCGTAGGGCTCATCCATTGCTACTGGAAAAGGGACAGGAAATTCTCGGCATTGGATTCCACCGAGTAATGCCGGATAACCTTTTGTCTTCCGCGCTTTCCCATTTGAGTCCTTGCCTCGCGATTGACTATCAACTCGGCAAGATGGGTGAACCATTCATTAAAAGAATCGCACCAATATCCCTCCACACCATTTTGAACGATTTCTTTGTTCACGCCCACGGGTGACACTACCGCTGGGATCTCCATCGCCATATACTGAAGTGCTTTGAATCCGCACTTTCCTTGCGTCCACGCATCGTCGGGCATCGGCATGATGCCGATGTCCATCTCCGCAAGGTCTGCAATTTCCGATCCTTTCCGCCAGGGACGGAAGACTGCATTCTTCAGCGGGAGGGCGGGGTCTTTATCGGCAATGATCAGGTATTCATTTTGGGGATACTTCACTTCAAGGATCTGCAAAACCGGAATGATCGATCGCAGATATTTTACCGTGGACTGCGAGCCCGTCCACCCGACTACAACTTTCCCGTGAGGATGGTTATGCGTGGCTTTTGGCTTATGCAAATCACGCGTATCGATGGTCGTGGGATTAACGAACACGCGGGTGTTGAATCGCCTTGCATAATTTGCGAGGTATGCGTTCCCGCAGCTTACCTTGTAACTCCATCTGCAGATAAAGCGCACTTTCCACCGGCAGCGGAGCAAGGCGGCAAGGAACGGTTCCCCTTTGTTATCGGTGAGCCAGATGGAATCATCGAAATCGTAAATCATCTTTTTGCCTGTCACTTTTGCCATCACATACTCAACAATGGGGGGCCCTGCGGGGGTGGCTTCACGATGCAGAAAGATCATTTCGTAGCGTGAAAGCTGGAACAGGAGCAGACAACGCCTGATATAGCCGCCGGTAACTGAGTAAATTTTTGATAATAAATTCCCACTTTGGTAAAGAGAATATCCTTTTTGCGAAAAAAAAGAGGAAATTACTGTATCGAAGCCCTTTTCGTTCAGTTGGCTCAGGTATTGTTCATAACGGAACCGTTGCGAGGGAGCCTGGTCGGGGGGATAGGGGGAGACAAACAGAATTTTTTTCACGATGGAGAAAATAGTTGTTGATGCAAATAAAGGAAGCTTTTCGCTCAACCTAAAAGAGTTATACTCCTACCGTGACCTGTTCCTGATCATGGCCTGGCGCGATCTGCGGGTACGCTATGCGCAGACCTTCCTGGGCCTGGCGTGGGCGGTGATTCAACCGCTCATTACGCTGGTCATCTTTACAATCGTTTTTGGGCGGTTTGTAAAAGTTGATACCGGTGGAATCCCTTATCCTGTTTTTGCGCTTTGTGGCATGGTGGCCTGGACCTATTTCGGTTTTGTAATGAATCAATCGGGCAACTCGATTATTGGCGCGCAGGAGATGATCAAGAAGATCTATTTTCCCAGGTTGATCATTCCGTTGTCAAAAGCGGTGGTTGGCTTGGTGGATTTATGTATTGCCTTCCTGATGCTTTTTGTGCTGATCATAATTTACGGGGTATCCATTTCACATAATATTTTTTTTCTTCCCTTCTTTTTCCTGCTTGCGGTGATGTCGTCACTGGGAGCGGGAATCTGGTTGAGCGCGCTCAGCATCCGCTACAGGGATTTTCAGCATATCACCCCTTTCCTTGTGCAGGTCGGACTCTACGCCACCCCCATAGCCTATCCGGGAGAAACGGTCATCAGCAACCTTCCGGATTGGGCAGTTTTTCTCTTTTATTTGAACCCAATGGCTGGCATCGTGGAGGGTTTTCGGTGGGCGGTCCTTGGTCAGGGAAATTTGAATGCCGTATCGTATATTTCCTTTGCGATGGTCGCAATTCTTTTTTCGACAGGCATATTCTACTTTCGGAAAGTTGAGCGGCTAATGGCCGATATTGTATGAGCGAGATTGCGATCAGCGTCAGCCACTTGAGCAAGAAGTTCTTTATTGGCAACCATCAAAGCGGTGACTTAAGAGAATCGTTTCGCCGGAAAATAAACCAGGTGTTTAAGAATGAGAAGGGGAAAAAGGAACCGTTCTGGGCTTTGCGCGATCTGAATTGTGAAATAAAGGCGGGCACCATAACGGGCATTATTGGAAGGAACGGAGCGGGCAAAAGTACCCTTCTGAAAATTTTGTCGAGAATTACCTATCCAACCTCCGGAAAGTTTGAGATTGAAGGCAGGGTATCTTCCCTGCTGGAAGTCGGAACCGGTTTCCATTCTGAGCTGACAGGAAGGGAAAATGTTTTCCTCAATGGGACGATTCTCGGGATGAGGCGGACGGAGATCAAGGAGAAATTTGACGCCATCGTCAATTTCAGCGGAATTGAAAATTTCATCGATACACCGGTTAAGCACTATAGTTCCGGCATGGTCGTCAGGCTGGCGTTTTCGGTAGCCGCCCACCTTGAACCGGAAATATTAATGATCGACGAGGTACTGGCCGTAGGCGACGCGGAGTTCCAAAAAAAATGCCTGGGCAAGATGGATGAGGTTACAAAACAGGAAGGGCGGACAATTTTGTTTGTCAGCCATAATATGGCGGCAGTGGAACACTTGTGCACGGGAGGCATCCTTCTGGAAAAGGGACAAATTCGCGCCCACGGCGATATCGGGGATGTGGTTGAGAAATACCTGGCCTCGGAAACCGACGCTCCCAACGACAAAACAAAAGAGATATCATTCGGCAACGGAGTGATCGGCAGGAATTTCACTCTTTCTCACTCGTCCATCGCCATCCATGGTGACCTCAGTTACAGCATCACTATTGAAAGCCCGGCGGTCAACCAGTTCACGGATCTGGCCCTGCTTGTTTACAACCATTTGAATGAGCGGATAGGTGTGGTGGACCTTCGACACCAGGACCTGTTGCGCAGGTCGGCATTGAGCCGCACGTTTACCGTATCGGGGAAGATCAGAGGTTTGCCTCTTATACCGGGTACCTATCTCTTCGGGTTATACGTCGTTTCGTTTTTATGTCGCGGTGACTTTCTGAACCTGAAGCGACTTGAAATCATTAAGCCGAAGACGGAGTTCGTTCCGTACGCTGAAAAACACCGCGGCTATGTAGAATTCGATAATACTTTTTCAATCTCGTAAGTTGAGCTCCGGCCATACTAATATTGTAAAAAAAATCTTTAAAGCTGCTCGGGCCCGTTTCATTAAAGGGCAATGGAGGAGGAGGGTTTTTTATTTGTCACATGATTATCCGGGAGAGATTACGCTCACCCGGGAAGGAGCCAGGTTTGACCTGTTGAAGACAAGCCTTCAGTTGGACTCCTGTGCTTTCATCCTGGAAGGCTATGGCATCCTCCGGGAACTTTCATCTTTAAAGGCCGCCAAGTTTTCAGTTTCAGAAAAATTGTTTTTGATCGACATGGGCGGGATCGTTTTAAATCCAACTACCGCCGAAGAACTATTTATTATTCATGAGATCTTTGTTCGCGGCGCATACAACTTTGACCTGCCCGATCGCTGTGTGGCAATTGACATTGGAATGAATGTCGGAATCGCAAGCCTGTTCTTCGCGTCGCGCAGCACGGTTGACAAGGTATTTGCATTTGAACCTTTGCGTCCCACCTTTCAGCAGGCCAAAGTCAATTTTGGATTGAACAAAAGCTTATCGGACAAGATTCAGGCGGTCAATTATGGTCTCGGCGATCAATCGGGAGAATTAACGGTGGATTATGATTATTCAAATAAGGGCCAGATCGGTGTCCGGGGAACCACCTTCGTCAGAAGCACCCTGCAACAGGTAGAGAAGCAGCTCATCGTTATCAGGGAGGCTTCTTTGGAGGTAAAGCGGATCCTTTCTCAACATGCCGGTCAGGTTTTTATCCTGAAAGTAGACTGTGAAGGCTCGGAGTACCCGATCTTACAAGATCTGTTTCGCCATGGTTTGCTCAGCCGGTTCAGGATGGTTTTCATCGAATGGCATGAACAGGGACCGGAACCGCTGATAACGCTTCTCCGGGAATCCGGATTTGTCACTTTTTATCAATGGTCCTCAAGCCGGGCCGGTATGATCTATGCGGCGAGATAGTCCCACATTGACGGTCATAATGCCTGTCTACAATGCATCAAGATACGTTCAGCAGGCCATCGACAGCGTACTGGGGCAGACGTTTTCCGACTTCGAATTATTTATTATTGATGATGGTTCCACCGACCGCACCCGGGAGATCCTCAAACGAAACAGCGATCCGCGTATCAGGTTATTTCTACTTGAAAAAAACATTGGTAAGGTCGGTGCGTGTAACCATGTTCTCTCGGAGTGCACGGCAAAATATATCACCATCCACGATGCGGACGATTATTCTCACGCAAGGCGTTTCGAGCGGCAAATTCATTTTTTGGAAAACAACCCCTCCTTCGCCATGTGCGGGACCCAGTTTTATGAAATTAACGGGAGGGGCGAGACCCGTAAAATATCACTTGAAACAGATCCTGATCGGATAAATGAGTTGCTGAAAGAGGATAGCCAGTTTCACGGACCGACCATGATGCTGAAGAAAGAGATTTTGCAAGAGATTGGCGGATTGTATCGGGACTTCCGGAATAAGGAGGATGTCGATCTTGCCATGCGCATCGCTGAAAAATACAGGGTGACAAACCTCAATGAATATCTATATTATTACAGGCTGATACCGCAGGGCTTGTCGAAAGTCAATTTTGATTTTTTGCGGTTCGAAGGATTGAAAGTCCTCCAGGCCCTCGCGCGGGAGCGTCAGGAAGAGGGAAAGGATTGCCTGATGACCGGCGATGTTGAACGATACAACAACTTATTGTCCGAGATAAAACAGCCCTACATACAAGACCCTTCTTTGTTGTACAGGAAAGCTATTTCTCTCAGCGTTTATTTCAAATTCTGGCGAAACGCTTACCTGTACGCGTTCAAGGCGATCTTCGCCAATCCATTGAAATCGGTTAATTACCGGGAATTTTTGTATGTTATTAAGGTTTCCATACTGGATCTGATTGAAGGTGGCTAAATTTGTCTTTCTTCTGGGTGCCCATAAATCTGGGACAAGTCTGTTGAGGTCGCTGTTGGATGGTCATCCGTCCCTGGATGTTGTACCTCTTGAATCTCATTTTTTTCAA
>DASVOT010000841.1:0-2835 GCA_036383235.1 Chryseosolibacter sp. | reverse complement strand
AAGAACAAGCGTGAATCCAGGCAGCACAGGTTCGCCCGACAATGGTGTTTCAAATCCCTGGTGGATGGTCTCCGCTTGCTGATGATACACATACACAACCTCCTCATCGGCATCGATCAGCCAGCCCAGCCTGAACCCGTTTACCATCCACTCCCGTATTTTGGCTTTCAGTTCTCCTAAGGTGTCTCCTTTGGACCTCAACTCTGCAATGAAGTCGGGGCAAAGATGAGGGAACCCTTCGAGCTCGCCGGGGCTGAGGTCTTTCAGTCGCACATAACTTACCCAGGCCCATCCGGATTGCGCATCGCTTCATTGGGAAGATAAAATCCTGTGTTGGAATCGACGCCCGTCCTAATTTGTGAATATCGTTCCAGATGCTGATCTGCTTAACAAGATTCGGGCGAATGAGTTATCCGAAAGATGGGAGCACGGATCCCTCATGTATTACGCCCCTTCAGGGCTGGAGATGTTGCAAATAAACAACTGTATAGATATACGCCGTACTCCCTTATACCTTTATACCCTTATCCCTTAGAGCCGTATATCCATATTTCCGCCGCTTCAGTCATTCGCTCGGTACCTGCCTTTCAATCTTGCCGGGAGAATCATAATCAAAATTACAGAAAGGCTGGTATTAAAAACAGAAAGCCGGAAGAACCGGCTTTCTGGCTATGTATCGCGAACTATTTTTATTCACTCTTTTTTTCCTTCGGCTCCTTCGGGGCTTTGACCTTCTTGGCTTTGATCGTCAGCTGGTCTCCCTTGCCTTCGTAATCGGCGAGGATGGTTCCACCTTCTTCGATCTCCCCTTTCAGGATCTCTTCCGCAACCGGGTCTTCCAGGTATTTCTGAATGGCGCGGTTCAGTGGTCTGGCGCCAAACTGGTGGTCATACCCTTTCTCGGCCAGGAAGTCTTTCGCCTTGTCCGTGAGCTCAACATTATAGCCGATCTGGATGATCCTTGCAAACAGTTTGTTCAGGCTCAGGTCGATGATCTTATGGATATCCTGCCGCAGAAGCGAGTTGAAGACGATGACGTCGTCAAGACGGTTGAGGAATTCAGGGCTGAACGCCCGTTTCAACGCGCTCTGAATAGTAGACTTCATCTGCTCTTCCTCGTTTTCGCGTCTCGCCGAGCTGGCGAAGCCGATCCCTGATCCAAAATCTTTCAGATCCCGGACACCGATGTTCGAGGTCATGATGATGATGGTATTTCTGAAATCCACTCTTCGTCCCAATCCGTCGGTGAGGATACCATCGTCGAGCACCTGGAGCAAAATATTGAATACATCCGGGTGTGCCTTCTCGATCTCATCCAGCAACACGACTGAATACGGTTTGCGTCTTACTTTTTCGGTAAGCTGGCCGCCTTCCTCATATCCCACATAGCCCGGAGGGGCGCCAACGAGGCGTGACACGGAGAATTTCTCCATATACTCGCTCATGTCGATGCGGATCAGCGCGTCTTCTTTGTCGAACAGGTAGTTGGCGAGCACTTTTGCCAGCTCGGTCTTGCCGACGCCGGTGGGACCGAGGAAGATGAATGAACCAATCGGTTTTTTCGGATCCTTCAACCCTACCCTTGTGCGCTGGATGGCCTTGGTCAGCTTTCTGATGGCTTCTTCCTGGCCGATCACCTTGCCGCTGAGCTCCTCGGTCATGCCGAGCAGCTTGTTGCTCTCCTTCTGGGCGATGCGTTTTGTGGGAATGCCGGTCATCATGGCGATCACATCCGCCACGTTGTCTTCGTCAACGGTATATTTTTCCGTGCGGGTTTTTTCCTCCCATTTGGTCTTGGCAAGTTCCAGCTGTTCGATAAGTTTCTTTTCGCGGTCGCGCAGCTGGGCCGCCTCTTCGTATTTCTGGCTTTTAACCACCCGGTTCTTTTCTTTCTTTACGTCTTCAATCGCTTCCTCGAACTTCACAATGTCTTCGGGAACGTGAATGTTGTTGATGTGTACGCGGGCGCCGGCCTCATCCAGGACGTCGATGGCCTTGTCAGGCAGGTAGCGGTCGCTGATGTAGCGGTCGGAAAGTTTTACGCAGGCGTCGATCGCCTCCTTGGTATAAATAACGTGGTGGTGATCTTCGTATTTTTCCTTGATGTTATCCAGTATCTGGATGGTTTCTTCCACGGAAGTGGAATCGACCATGACCATCTGGAAGCGGCGGGCGAGCGCGCCGTCCTTTTCGATGTACTGGCGGTATTCATCGAGCGTGGTGGCGCCGATACATTGTATCTCACCGCGGGCGAGGGCGGGTTTAAACATGTTAGACGCGTCAAGGGAGCCTGAGGCGCCGCCGGCCCCCACGATGGTGTGGAGCTCGTCGATGAACAGGATCACATCCGGAGATTTCTCAAGCTCATTCATCACCGCCTTCATGCGCTCCTCGAACTGGCCGCGGTATTTTGTACCCGCCACAAGAGAAGCCAGGTCAAGCGTCACCACCCGTTTCCCGAACAACACCCGGGAGACTTTCTTCTGGATGATGCGCAGCGCGAGCCCTTCGGCGATAGCCGTTTTTCCTACCCCCGGTTCGCCGATAAGGATAGGGTTGTTTTTCTTTCTCCTGGAGAGGATCTGAGCGACCCTTTCTATTTCTTTCTCACGGCCGACGATGGGATCAAGCTTGTTGTCCTCCGCCAGGCGGGTGAGATCGCGTCCAAAGTTGTCAAGAACGGGGGTCCTTGATTTCTCGGTTCCTTTTTTCTCCTTGCCTCCTGCAGCCCCTGAGCTTCCGCTGCCAAAGATTTTTGAAGAATCATCATCCGGATCGTCTGTATCCGAAGACGCCATCGGAGTTTCATTTTGATATTCCAGCATTTCTTTCACG
>DASVOT010000840.1:0-3466 GCA_036383235.1 Chryseosolibacter sp. | reverse complement strand
TGAAGGAAGCGCTGCGTCCTTCAGAGACTTTGTTTGTCGTCGACTCGATGACGGGCCAGGACGCGGTCAATACGGCCCGCACGTTCAATGAGCGCCTGAATTTCGATGGCGTCGTGCTGACCAAGCTCGACGGCGATACGCGGGGCGGAGCGGCGCTGTCCATTCGGAGGGTCGTTGACAAACCGATAAAGTTCATCAGCACCGGCGAGAAGATGGAAGCCATTGACCGGTTTTACCCCGACCGGATGGCCAGCCGCATCCTGGGAATGGGTGATGTGATTTCGCTCGTGGAGCGCGCGCAACAGGCATACGATGAAGATGAGGCGAAACGGCTGAACAAGAAGATTCGCAAGAATCAGTTCGACTTCAATGATTTTCTTCAGCAGCTCCAGCAGGTGAAGAAAATGGGAAATATGAAAGACCTGCTCGGTATGATCCCGGGAATGGGCAAGGCGCTGAAAGGAGTGGATCTGGACGACAATTCATTTAAGCCCA
The DNA here is from genome assembly GCA_036383235.1 of Chryseosolibacter sp. Classification (GTDB taxonomy): domain Bacteria; phylum Bacteroidota; class Bacteroidia; order Cytophagales; family Cyclobacteriaceae; genus Chryseosolibacter. Next base: position 2,971 of record DASVOT010000840.1, on the reverse strand, counting down.
TCGAGGCCATCATCCGCGCGATGACCATGCAGGAAAGGGAAAATCCGGACATCATTAACGGAAGCCGTAAGACGCGTATTGCGAAAGGGAGCGGTCGAACCGTCCAGGAGGTGAATAATCTGCTGAAACAGTTCGGCGATATGAGAAAGCTGATGAAGACCATGAACAAGATGGGTGGCGGTAAAAAGGCTTTGTCAGCGTTAAACCCGTTTGGCCGATAACGGATCTTTTTTGAGCGGTCGATTTTCTGTTCGGCAAATAAACCTTTCACCGCATCGAAGCGTTTTAATATAAGTTTACAGGTAAATTTTTAATTTACTTTACAAGGAGCCCTCCGGACGTGTTTCGGAGGGCTTTCTTTATCTGCCGCTGAAAACCATCCCGGTTTATCGTCCGTTCTGTTTGTGCAATGCTGTTGGGAGAGGACGAGTGCATGCATGAAAATATATTTCAGAAGGCCCTGCATTGGCAGGGCTTTTTTATTTTATATTGATTAAAAATCCGCATGCAAATATTGGGTAGATATGACCGTGTTGACCTCCCGGAGCTCGGCCTGTTCGATATTCATGCAAAGGTGGACACGGGGGCCTATACGTGCAGCCTTCATTGCCAGAAAGCGGAAATTGTCGACGGACGGCTCGAATTCATTCTGCTCGACCAGGAACACCCGGAGTTTACCGGAATGAAGTTCGTATTCGAAAACTTCCGCAAGCGGGATATAAAAAATTCTTTCGGGGAGGTTGAAAAAAGGTTTGTTATCGAGACTTCCATAAAAATTTTCGGGGAAGTCATCAGCACGGATTTTTCGCTGAGCAACCGGGGATCCTTGAAATTCCCGATTCTCATCGGGCGCAAGATTTTACGCAACCGGTTTCTTATCGATATCACCAGAAAAAATCTTTCGTTCAGGGAAAAGCGAAAAGCGCGCGTGGCGCTTCGCAGCAAGAACGGTTAATCAGGCAATCGTATTATGAAGATCGCAATCCTTTCAAGAGATCCTAAGCTGTATTCTACAAGGCGCTTGAAGGAGGCCGGAGAAAAACGGGGACATCAGGTGGAGATCATCGACCACATGAAGTGCGTTCTCTTTATTGAAAAGAAGAATCCGATGGTTCTGTATCACGGCAAAAGGCTGGATTACTTTGACGCAGTGATTCCGCGCATAGGCGCTTCCGTTACGTTCTACGGTGCCGCAGTCATCCGGCAGTTTGAGATGATGAAAGTTTTTACCGCGGTGGAATCGCAGGCCCTGATCCGGTCGCGCGATAAACTGCGCAGTCTCCAGATCCTTTCCAGGGCGGGACTGGGGCTGCCGAAAACGATCTTCATGGATTATTCCAGGGACACAGAGGGAATTGTCGAAGCGGTGGGAGGCGCGCCGGTGGTCATCAAGCTGCTGGAGGGAACGCAGGGATTGGGCGTGGTGCTTGCCGAAAGCAAGAAAGTCGCCAAGTCGATCGTAGAGGCATTCCATGGGATTCATGCGCGCATCATCATTCAGGAGTTTATCAAGGAAGCGAAGGGCTCCGACATCCGCGCGTTTGTCGTCAACGGAGAGGTTGTGGGTGCGATGCGCCGGCAGGCGAAAGAAGGTGAATTCAGGTCCAACCTGCACCGGGGCGGCACGGCCACAGTGGTGAAGCTCAGCAAACAGGAAAAAACCGCGGCGGTGATGGCGGCGAAGAAAATGGGTCTGGGCGTGGCGGGAGTAGACATGCTGCCCTCGCAGAGAGGGCCCCTGATCCTGGAGGTCAACTCTTCTCCGGGACTGGAAGGAATCGAAGGCGCTACCAAGGCCGATATCGCCGGGCGGATTTTCGAGTTTGTGGAAAAGTTTGCCGGTAAGCACAAGATTCAGAAGGACAAGGTCAACGCGTAAGGCCCGCAGGACCGGGGCCGCGGCCTTTTTGCGGGCAAGCGGTTCGTCGCCTGTCAGGCAGTATTTCCCGATTGTGCGTGCGGTTACTGACTTTTACGTCCGCATTTCATACCTTTAAACACCTGACGCGCTTTTAAATTCAGGCTTGCACAGTTGAAACCGTTGACCATTTCGAATCAGCAGATCCAGCCGGGGGAATTCAGGGAAGTCAATATCAATATTGCAAGACTTCCATCTCACACGATCATAGACACGCCCATTTATGTTTCAAGGTCCTTGAACGATGGACCGGTGCTGGCCCTGATTGCCGGAATGCATGGCGACGAGCTCAATGGCATGGAGATCGTCAGGCGCATACTCGACCGGGGCATGTACAAAGTAAACAGGGGAACGCTCATCTGCATGCCGGTCATCAACGTGTACGGGTTTCTTAATTATTCGCGCGAGGTTCCTGACGGAAAGGATGTGAACCGATCGTTTCCGGGGAAAAGGAACGGCTCCCTGGCCAGCCGTGTTGCCTACTACCTCATGCATGAGGTGATACCGGTCATCGACTATGGCGTCGATTTTCATACCGGGGGAGCTATGCGTTCGAACTATCCGCAGGTGCGGGCCGTCCTTCGCGACGAACGGAACCGCGAGCTTGCCGACGCTTTTTTTGCACCGTTTACCATCGACGCGGCCTTCCGGCCGAGCTCCCTGAGGCGAGAGGCATCCAGAAAAGGCAAAAACATCATCGTCTATGAAGGAGGCGAATCCCTGCGCTTTGATCCGCAAGCCATCGACGAAGGAGTCGCCGGCACGCTGCGCCTCATGAAATACCTTGGCATGATCGACCACGCGCCTGAGCCGACGCAGGAGAACCGCGTGATCTGGAGCACTTCCTGGATACGCGCCAGACATGCCGGACTTTTCCAGCCGAACGTCGAGTGCGGCCAGTTGGTTCACCGCGGCGAATGGGTGGGAACCATCACCGACCCGTTTGGAGAATTCAAGGAGGAAGTCAAGGCATCGCAAACCGGATACGTCATCGGGATGAACAATGGCCCGGTCATCAACGCCGGCGATGCGCTCATGCACCTGGGAATGGAT
>DASVOT010000839.1:0-5559 GCA_036383235.1 Chryseosolibacter sp. | reverse complement strand
ATAAAGTACACAAACAAGACGCTGAGCACGACGATGAAAACGGTCTGGCTACCAGCCGCAATTTCCTCCCGTGTCAGACCCGAAAACCCGACGGTGTAATTCGAAGGAAGGCTTCGGCTCATCTCCTGCACGGCAGCGATGGCATCCCCGGACGAGTACCCGGGAGCCGCCGCCCCGTTCACGCCCGCGGAATTGAACAGGTTGAAGCGTGTCACGGATTGCGGCCCGTATACCCTCTTGAGCTGAACGAATTCCGTAATGGGCGCCATCTGGCCCGCGGCATTCCGAACGAACAGGGCGTTGAGGTTTTCAACGGTGGCCCTGTCTTGAGGCAACGCCTGCACAAAAACGCGGTATTGTTTTCCGAATCTTGAGAAATCGGCGGCGTAGATGCCCCCGATGTAACCCTGCAGGGTCGAGAAGATGCTGCTGACCGACACGCCTGCCTCTTTGGCTTTGGGCACGTTCAGGCTGATCTCGTATTGCGGATATTGTGTATTGAATGAGCTCTGCGCGTACAGGATCTCCGGACGCTGCATCAGCTGGCCGAGGAACTCCTTTGTAACCCTGTCAAGCTCACTGAAGCTCCCTCCCAGCCTGTCCAGGACATGCATCTCAAAACCAGAGGACACACCGAACCCGGGGATGCTCGGCGGCGCAAAGAACAGAATGTTCGCGTCCGGGATGTCGGCGGCGGCGCGGAACATCTGGGCCACAATGGCATCGGCCGACTGCGATTCGTCCTTTCGTTCGCTCCAGTCTTTCAGGCTGATGAAGCCGAGCCCATAGTTGCTGCCTGCCCCGGAGATAAGACTGAATCCGTTCACGAGCGAGCCCCCTTCCACGCCCGGTATCCGGATGAGCTTTTGATAGAGTTCCTCCGTCACGGCCACGGTCCGGTCTAACGTGGCGCCTGGGGGCAGCTCGATGTTTGTAAAGACCATGCCCCTGTCCTCGTTCGGAACGAAACCGGTGGAAGTCGTAGAGGACGCCCACCAGATCCCGCCCACTGACGCGAGAAGGATCAGCGCCGTCAGCCACCTATGGGCGGACAAGAAAGAAAGCGATCGTGTATACCTTGCGGTGGTGGCCTCAAAGCCCGCGTTAAAAGCGGAGTAAAAACGATGTATAAAATCCTTGTCACGGAATTTCTCATGATGGGGCTTGAGGAAGAGCGCGCAAAGGGCAGGGCTCAACGTCAATGCGTTCAGTGCGGAAATCCCGATGGCGCAGATGAGCGTCACGCCGAATTGTTCATAAAACACTCCGGTAGGGCCGGTAATAAAAGTGACCGGAATGAATACGGCGGCCATGACCAGCGTGATGGAGATGATGGCCCCGGTAATCTCCTCCATTGCCGAATGCGTTGCCTCCAGGGCGGTGTGGGCACCTCGTTCGAGCTTCGCGTGAACGGCCTCCACGACAACGATCGCATCGTCCACCACAATCCCGATCGCCAGCACAAGGGCAAACAACGTAAGGAGGTTGATGGAGTATCCGAAAAGATTCAGGAAGAAAAAAGTGCCGATGATGGAAACGGGGACGGCGATCGCGGGGATGAGCGTCGACCGGAAGTCCTGGAGAAAAATAAACACCACGACAAAAACCAGGAAAAATGCTTCCACCAATGTGATCGCCACCTTCTCGATAGAGGCGTTCAGAAATTCATTTGTATCAAAGTTTATGAATACGGACAGTCCGGGAGGAAAATCCTTTTCCATCTCCTTCAGCGAGGCGTGGATATTCTCGATGATCTCCTGTGCGTTCGATCCGGGTGTCTGATAAACGCCCATGCTGACCCCCGGTTTTCCGTTCGTTGAGGACACGACCGTGTAGCCTTCGGCATCCAGCTCGACGCGGGCCACATCCCGCAGCCGGAGAAATTGCCCGTTGCCCAGCGCCTTGATGACAATGTCCTCGTATTGCGCGGGTGTATTGTACCGTCCCCCGTACTTGATCACATATTCAAACGCTTCGCCGAAATTCTGTCCGAGGGCGCCCGCGGCGGCTTCCAGGCTCTGCTCGTTGATGGCGGCGGTCACATCGGCAGGCATCAGGCTGTAGGCCGCGAGCTTTTCGGGCTGAAGCCAGATGCGCATGGCGTAATTCTTGGCGCCAAACACGTTCACATCCCCGACGCCGCTGATCCTCTTCAACTGAGGCAGCACGTTTATGTTAAGGTAGTTCTGGATGAAGGTGGCGTCGTAGTCTTTGTTTTCCGACAACACGGTAAAGAACATGAGGGCGCTGGTCTGCTGCTTCTGCGTTGCCACCCCCGACTGTGTGACTTCGCGCGGCAAAAGCGGCGCCGCGCGCGCGACGCGATTCTGAACGTTCACCGCCGCAATGTCGGGATTAATGCCCTGGTTGAAGAACACCGTGATCATCGCCAGACCGTTGTTGCTGGCCGTGGAGGTGATATACGTCATGCCTTCCACTCCGTTGATCTGCTCTTCGATCGGAATGATCACACTCTTGAGGACCGTTTCCGCGTTGGCGCCGGGGTAGTTTGCAGTTACCCTCACCGTTGGCGGTGCAATGTCCGGGTATTGGGTGACCGGTAAGGTCAACAAGCCCAGACCGCCGAGCATCAGCAGGATGATGGAAACTACGGTGGACAAAACCGGTCTGTCAATGAATCTCTTTAACATGGTCGCCCGTTATTTGAAAACTGGATTGAGTGAGTGGGCGATGCTGTCGAACGGCACCGGTTGCGGCCGGATGGGTGTTTCGTTCCGGAGCTTGCCGACACCCTGCGCCACGATCCGGTCACCCTCCTTTACCCCCGAGGCGACGATCACAAGGTTGTCCACTCTTTCCGAAACGGTGATGGGGGCCGATATCGCCAGCGTGTCTCCCTGCACCCGGTAGACGTACACCCTGCCCTGCTGCTCATAGGTGGCAGCCTCCGGCACGACGGGAACATTTTCAAAGGTCTTCGGGATGCGGATGTTTCCGCTATTACCGTTGGTCAATATCCGCTCCCGGTTCGGAAAGGTTGCCCTGAAACTCACCGTGCCCGTGGCAGTGTTCACCTGGCCTGTTACAGTCTTAATTCTCCCTTTGTGCGCGTAGAGGGTGCCGTTGACAAGCAGCAACTCGACCGGGGGAAAGTTCCGGATCTTGTCTGACAGCGTCCTGCCTTCCGTTGTCTGGAGAAAATCCAGGTAGTCTCGTTCATTCATCGAAAAGAAAGCATACACGTCGTCGATGTCCGACACCGTGGTCAACGGTTTGGGGTCGGCGGGACTGACCAGCGCGCCTTCGCGGTAGGAAATCGCGCCGATATAGCCATCGATGGGGCTTTTGATCGTCGCATAGCCGATGTTGGCGCGAATGCTGTTGTAGCTTGCCTTTGCCTGCGCCAGCCGCGCTTCGGCGGTCTCCAGCTGCACGCGGCTGATAATGCCTTTCTCTACCAATGGCTTCAGCTTGTTCACCTCCACCTGCGCCGCGTTCACGTTCGCCTGCGCGGCGCCGGCCTCCTGCGAAAGCGACTGCGTTTCCAGCCTGAACAAAACCTGGCCCTTTCTTACTCTGGCGCCCTCATCGGCAAGCACCTGTGTAATATATCCCGGCACTTTCGCCCTTACCGCGCTGTTGACGGTGCCCTCGATGCTGGCCGGATAGGCGGTAAAAGATGTCACGGTCTTCACCGGCACCTCCACGACGGGCAACGTCAGCGGTGGACGACCCTGAGGAGTGCTGTTTTTGTCGCCGCACGATATCAGCGCTAATAGATTTAAAACAAGAAAAGGGTAATTGAGTATTTTCATTTGTCTTCTGAAAGCGTATATTCTATTCAAAGAAACCGGCCTGTTGCTCTCTTGTACGTAAAACCGTTGCGGTCGGGTCCGCATTCGCAAAAATAATTTCCCGCGGAGAACGCCTGCGCCAAATGGAGGGACGGGTTGCAGACGCAGTGCCTCAGCGCCCCGACATGGTCGCGCCCGCGAATGTGTTGCTTTTTTTCACTTGATATAAGGATCGCTGTATCACGTGGCGCTACCGGCATTTTTTCAGCGAAGGCTCGCCGGCGCGGCTCGAAATCCAGGTTCCCTGGCCAGCTCGCGGATGCTTTCAACATGGCCTGGCTGTTTTCAGCAATATTCGCGACCATATGCTGCGGCTTTAGGATCCGGTTGAATATCTGTTGGGCGCGCAATGTTACACAGTTCGGAGAGGATTATTATTAACAAATATCAGAATTAATTTGCGTCAGACGCAAACGTTGGCGGCAGGGAAATGGCTTTAACAAAGGAGCGCAACGTTTACGCGTCAAATTTTCCTCCGGCGATGGCGCAAAAAATAAATGTTCAATCTTTTTCCGGTCCCTTAATGAATTATTGATGCCGCGGGCAATACCTTTACAGTAACAAAAACCCTGAAGGAGCATGAACGAAAAAGTTTTAGGACTGCACCACATCACCGCCATCGCCGGCGATGCAAAACGCAACTACGATTTCTACAGGCATGTCCTGGGTTTACGGTTCATCAAGAAGACCGTCAACTTCGACGATCCGGGCACCTATCATTTTTATTACGGCGACGAAGTGGGCACACCCGGGACCATCCTTACGTTTTTCCCGTGGGAAAATGTCCGGAAGGGTCAGCAGGGTGCAGGGATGGCTACCGATATCGGGTATTCCGTCCCGAAGGGCAGCCTGGATTTCTGGAGGGACCGTCTCAGACAAAATGGTGTCGGAATCAAGGCTGAGGGAGAGCGTTTCGGTGAACCGTATCTTTCCTTTGAAGACCCCGACGGCTTGCCCCTGACCCTCATCGTTCCGGCGTCTGCCGATGATCGCAAGGGCTGGGAAACGGCGGAAATCAATACCTCGGCAGCCACAAAGGGATTCCACAGCGTCACGCTGACGCTCAGGTCAACGAAGCATACTGCGGATGTGCTCACGAACATCCTGGGCTACGCGCCCGCGGGAGAGGAAGGAAACCGGTCGCGATATGTCACCACGGCAGTCCCCGCTGCGTCCGTCATTGACCTGGTGCAGGACGCGGCATTGCCCGGCGCGATCAACGCAGGCGGTACTGTTCACCACGTTGCCTTCCGCGTCAAAGACGAGGACGTACTCATGGCCTGTCGCGAGAAAGTGATTCGCTACGGGTTGAATATCACGCCCAAGATCGACCGCAATTATTTCTTCTCCCTTTATTTCCGAGAACCCGGCGGCGTGCTGTTCGAGCTGGCAACGGAAAATCCCGGGTTTACCGTCGACGAGCCGGTCGGCGAGCTGGGAACACATTTGAAATTGCCACCGCAGTATGAAAGCAGGAGGAAGGAGATTGAGCGGGTGCTTCCCCCTCTCGGGGGGCCTGGGGGGTAAGGGGTATAGGTATAGGGGTATAGGGTGGGTATAGGGCATAGCCGTCAGGCTAAGAAGCTTAGTGATTGAAAACCAGTATGTTATAAGCACAGGCCTGCCCTGAGGCAAGCCCCAATGTTTTTTTCCTGATATTTGACATGTTATTTTTGTTTTTAAAAGCCGGATTGCTAGTGTGACAACGTTGCAATTCGGCTTTGTTTTTTGATCGTGTAATATA
>DASVOT010000838.1:0-5070 GCA_036383235.1 Chryseosolibacter sp. | reverse complement strand
GGGAGACTTTTGTGACCGCTTCATTTCTTCAACAAAATTGGAAAGATAGTCGTACGCACCGGTCTGAACTTACCGGACAAGCAGGCCCCTAAGGCTCCCCGCTATCTGATCAATCGTCGTATCTTCAGGCAGTCCCTAATTAATACCGAAAAGCCGATTTCTCCACAGTCGTCGGGCAGGTACAGAGGTGCGGGCAGGAAATTGACAACAGGCAATTTTATGGCGCAATTGATCCGACTCTGAATGCAACGGGCGAGACTTTTAGCGCCATTAAGGAAAAACGTGTCCCAGCAGGGCACGATCCTGCGACCCCCTGTCCCGAAAGCTATCGGGAGAGTCAGGTCCTCTAACCATCCAAGCTATCCGGGACTGCGAATGAAAGGTGGGCCCAGCAGGGCACGATCCTGCGACCCCCTGATTATGAGTCAGGTGCTCTAACCAGCTGAGCTATGGGCCCTTTTGACGGCAAGACCGTCAAAATGTGGCTGCAATTTTAGGGATTTGATCACTAATTAACAACACCGGCAGCTCAAGACTTGTCCTCCACCGACCACATCGCACCCACCTTCGCCGCCGCGGGAATCCGCGACATGTCGATCTCTTCCACCATCACATTGTTGACAAACAGCAAACTCCGCGTGTGCTTCCCGGATTCATCGTACACATTGAAATATCCCTCGCGATGCCCGTGCTTGTACTCGCCCTCGCTGAACAGCCGGCCGTTGACATGATACGATGCATACCGCCCGTGCAAAATTCCCTTGTCGTAATTTTCTTCAATGAGCAACTCGCCGCCCTCGTAGTACTGCTTCCACGTGCCGTGCTTCAGGTCCTGAAGGTAATGACCCTCGGCAATGAGCACCGCGTGCTTGTTGAACTCTTTCCATTTCCCGTTCCTCGGATCCTTCACCTGTGTCTTATTCTGGAATCCCCTGAACATGTCTTTCCATCTCTTCATTTTTTTCATGACCTCTCAACCCGTTGCGCCCTACCTTCTTTTTCAAAATAAAATCACTCCTGACTTAACGCCTGTCTTCGTTCAACGGTTCCTCCCCGCGACAACAGCGCCTTCTTCCGACCTCCGGTGGATGAATCGCCTTGCCAGCAGACTGAGGGTGATGGTTGCTTTCTCCGCGAAAAACCCGACGATCGTCTCCTCCCGCCGTGCTCGAACGCCCGGCTCCGGTTACTCTGCATTAAAGATATAGTCTTTAACGGGCCGGGGCCAGAATTATTCGAAAATCATACCGACTGTGAGGGCCATCCAACGATCATGATGATCGGCGGTCCCGACTGCGGCCGCTACCGCCAGGGACCGGCTCACAAAATCCGGACTTTTCGGACTTTTCAGACTTTTTGAACTAAATTGAGGCCCGATCTTCCGATACTTAAACTCTGTCAAGTGCTGGTCCCTTCTGTAAAAAACCTCATCTTCGATCTCGGCGGCGTGATCCTCGACCTTTCCGTCGACCATACCCTCAGCTCCTTCGCCGGCCTCTCCGGCATGGCAAAAGAAAAAGTGCATGAGCTGTACTACTCCACGCCCGGTTTCCTGGAATACGAGAAAGGGCAAATGGATGACACCACCTTCCGGAATTTCATCCGCGAAACGTACTGCATCTCCTGCGGCGACCCGGAGATCGACCAATGCTGGAATGCGATGCTCCGCGGCATCCCCGCCGCCAGGCTCAACCTGCTGACGAGACTCCAAAAGGAATTCCGCGTTTTCCTCCTCAGCAACACGAACTCCATCCACATCCAGCACATCAACGAAGTCATGCTCCCGAACGGAAACGGCAGCGCGTCCCTCGATACCTATTTTCATAAGGCCTATTACTCCCACCGTATGGGTAAGCGCAAACCGGACGCCGATATCTTTGAACAGGTGCTCGAAGAAAACCACCTGGTCCCCGAGCAAACTCTTTTCCTCGACGACTATGCCATCAACCTCGAAGGCGCCAGGTCGGTGGGCATAAAAACGGTTCATGTAACGTCGCCGGACCTGATACTCGACTATTTTCATGCATAAGGAGCAAAAGCGCGTTATTTTTCAGGTTGCGCTGTTCATCGTTACGTTCATCACCGCCACCATCGCCGGCGCCCAATGGGCGTATCCTGCCTCGGTGTATTCTCCCGGCTATTCATGGACCGATTTCAGCAGGGGCCTGCCGTATTCCATCGCGTTGCTCCTCATCCTCACCGTCCACGAGTTCGGTCATTATTTCACGGCCAAGTTCAACAAGGTGAAAGCTTCGCTTCCTTACTACATTCCCATTCCGCCGATCCCTGCGCTGCCCTTTAACATCGGCACCATGGGCGCAGTCATCCGCCTCCGCACAAAACCCTATAGCAACATCCAGAATTTCGACATCGGCGTCGCCGGCCCGCTCGCGGGCTTCATCGTCGCCCTGTTTGTCATGTTCTATGGTTTCAAAACATTGCCTCCCCCGGAATACATCTATCAATTCCATCCCGAGTACAAAGCCTACGGCGCCAACTATGCCGATGTCGTTTACTCGGATGATTACCTGAGGCAGCATGGTCCCGTGATCGATGTGCGGCTGGGCAGCAACCTGCTGTTCTGGATCTTCGAGAAAACCGTAGCCGACCCCGCGCGGATACCGGACCCGCATGAGATCATGCACTATCCGCTGCTGCTCGCGTGCTACATCGCGCTCTTCGTGACCTGCCTGAACCTGCTGCCCATCGGACAGCTCGACGGCGGACATGTAGTCTACGGGTTGTTCGGCTACAGGACGCACCGGGTGATCGCGCGTGTGTTTTTCCTCGCGCTGATCTTTTACGCGGGGCTCGGTTTGCCCTACATCGATCCGCATTTGACTCAAAAGAGCCTGCTAATAGGCATCGCCGGCTACCTGCTGTTCCTCTTCCTCGCATTCAGAGGCCTGAGACTTCCGCTAAAAGATACGCTGATGTACGTGCTCGTGATGTTCGGCCTCCAGTTTTCGCTGATGGTGTTTATTCCAGGAATTGAAGGATACGAGGGCTGGCTTTTGTTCGCTTTTATCGTAGGCCGGTTCATCGGCATCAATCATCCGCCCTCGGAGATCGAGCAGCCCCTTACCCCCGGAAGGGTGGCACTGGGCTGGATCGCGCTGCTGATCTTCATCCTCTGCTTCAGCCCCGCGCCGCTCCAGGTGGAGCTCATCACCGGACAATAACGATCTTGCGCGACCGGACCCGGCCGTCTTTTTTGTATCGGAGGATATACAATCCGGGGTGTGCGGAATGGACTCTTACTTCTGTACGATAGTCATCCCGTTGTAAGTCGAACGGAATCGCCTCGCCGGTCAGGGCGAGAACGCCGATGTCATCGGCCCGCCCTTCGATGTAGAAGTTCCCGGTGCTGGGGTTGGGATAGACGGCGGACCGCTCCTCTTCTTCGACCCCCACGCTCGTGTCAATGATCCCCGAACCAAAAACCGGGCGGACCATCAGGCTTCCCGTTACGTCCGTGTTCTCGTACCAGGAGCCGGTGGTGTTGACGAAGATCTTCCCGCCCGTGTCGTTGCTCATGTCAAGCCCGACAACCACCTCGCCGGCCACCGGCTCTTTCCAGCCGATGTAAAAAACGGGCTCGTCTATTAGCAGCGCCGGAAGAAACTGGATGCGCTGGAACTCGTTGACGCCTTTTCGCCGCACCGGCCTCGATGCGATGCGCAGCCATTGCTCTCCCGGCATCCCGTTGTCATCGTGGTAAATAAAAAAATCCACGGTCTGGTTGCTGGTGATGGCGTACGGCGGGAAATAGATATCAAAGCCGACGAGGGTGTCCTGCTTGAGGCTGTAGCTCGTATCGATGTCGAACCGGTAGGCCACGAGGTTGCCCGCTTCGATCAATCCCGCCGCATATTCAGCCACGCCATCGTCGTAGGCATAGTACGAGGAAAGGACATAGTCGGCGGCAAGCGTGTCGTTGGTCGTGAACCGGATAGGCCAGTAGTTTGACGTGTAATCGCCTGTGGAATCGGGCTCGATCGGAGGTGTCTTATTGAATGGAATGTCGTCCTTCGTCTGCAGGTCGATCGTCAGGCGGATGAGCGTTGAATCGATGCCGGGGTCCGGGGGAAACTGCTGCGGGTCGTTGATGTCGGGCAATGTGTCCATCCGCACGGACCGGTGTTCATTCGCAAACAATACGTTGTCAGTGATGTTGATGGGCGTCGCCTTGCTGATCACCGTCTGATAGGTGGTCGTGCTCTCCGTCGCGCTGTTGGTGCTGCTGAACAATCCTTCCGTTCTGAAGTTGATGGAAGCCTCGACGTTCTTCATGTTCTGGATCTCGAACGTCGGCGCGGTCATCTGCGCATTCGAAAAAAAGTGCTTGCGGGGCATGGCTCGGTACTTTCCGAAGAGCGGGCCGAGCTGGGTCGACAGCGCCCGGTCGGGGAAGGAAAGGTCGTTGGCGTCGCGCCCCTTGTTGAGATAGACATAGTCGACGTGCCAGGCATCATACGGCCCCGACATGCGGCCATAGCTTCTGAAACGGAACTGGAATTTGTCGTGGTAGAACCGGTCGCCGCTCACCTGGATGATGGTATCATAGAACGCCGCCGGATTGGGATCGGTCTTCGGGAAGATGGTCATCACCGTCTCCCATCCGGTTTCCCCGGCTGCCTTGAAGTCCAGCTCGACAAAATCTTTTTCGTCGGGGGCTTCCACGTTTCCCGACCACTGGTAAAAAAAGCTGAGGTAGATCCCAGAGCGCTCCGGGAGTGAGACGCGGGCCTCGCTCATGTCGATCGGCTTTGATGTGAGCTCATCGGTGTATCCTGTGAGCAGCACTTCATTCGCATTGTAGGCATTGCCGGCGGAGTCCAGGCCGTCGAAGGTTGCCACGTTGATGGTAGGGGGATGAATAGCCATGCCGTCGTTTACCCACGTGGAGTAGCTGTCCTCCCACAACGTCGTGTCGGGATAGAGGATGTTAAACGGTTTCGAAAAGTCGTCGAAAAACGGAAGCAGGAGCGGACCCGACTGTTTCGTGCGCGCGGAGGTCAAGGGCGTGCGGGCGGAAATCGTTGGCGCGGGGTTCGGCTGGCCGGGGAG
>DASVOT010000837.1:0-4039 GCA_036383235.1 Chryseosolibacter sp. | reverse complement strand
AAATGACGCGTGCGCTCGCAAAACAGCCGGGCATTGTCTTTGAAAAGAATAATCCCATCACCCACCTGATGACCGACCCGGTGAAAGGCGACCTGCGAACCGATATCCTTAACGAGAAGATCCTCTCCGCCATCGTGGAGATCAAGACGCGTATCGATGAAGTCGGCCGCGTGCTTGAACTGGTGGAGGAAGTCAGCGAAAGGATTGATACGGTCATTGCAATCGGAATATCCACGCGATGTGAGGAAGGGGAGGATACGATGCTGGCGCCCTTGCTCGACAAGCTGGGATACTATTATTCACGTGCCAAAACCAACATGGGACTTGGTCGCGTGACGAACAGGATCCGGTTAGAGAAAGTTGAAGCCATGACACCATGACGAATACCTTGCACCGATACGGCCCGCCGGAGAGTTTTCGCGATGATTACATAATCTTTGCCATCCCGTCAAAGGGAAAGAATGATGAGCAGTGTATTCCAAAGCTGAAGCAGTTTCTCAGGATCTGCGCAAAGCACAATCCCTCCAATATGGGCAATGGCAATCGCGGCAGCATCGCTCCCGAGAAAGGCATCCAACCGACCGCTCACTGGAGGCGCAACACCGCGCCAGACTGGGAGACGGTGATCGAGGGCGTGACGAAAGCCGGCACGGTGTCCGCCGTTTTTACCTCGGCTGAGCAGGCCCACGCCTGCCTGAAAGAAATCGTGGATGCGGATTTCGGCATATCGGTGAACATGAGCACATCTGTTGAGAATGCAAAGCGTGCGGCGGAAACCTGCGGCATCAGGCGCCATAGCGTCGAATATTCGCTGGCATTCCAGGATCCCCACGATCATCTTCCAAATTCGCAGATCCTCGGACTGTCGACCATGTGTGGTCATGGAATGGTCTCCTTCAACATGGCCCGCAAGATGCTCGACATGGTCCGCGAAGGCCGTCGCACGAAGGAGCAGGCAGTGACCACACTCATGCGCCTCTGTCCCTGCGGTGTCTACAATCCCGAACGGGCCAAGAGGTTGATCGAGGAGGCTTGCCGCGAACAGCGATAGTGAGTGCGCCGGGGGGAGTGTCGCGCAGAGCGCGCGGAGCTCGCAGAGGAGGACGCAGAGGAAGGTGACTGCGCAGAGCTCGCGGAGCAGTCATAGCAGGACGCGGAGTGATCACGCAAGGCCGAGTCAAATCCCGCCGGTTTTCATGTATTATTACCCTTGCCCATGAGACGATACCAAACATTGATCCTTTTCATCACCCTCCTTTCGTTCCGCGAAACCCATGCGCAGTTCATTGACAATTTTGACGGCACGGGAACGCCAAAAGGCTGGGTGTTTTTTTCGGGCGACGGAAACGCCAGAGTCGACTTCCGGCAGAAAGATGGAATCGGATCCTTCTATGTCGATGCCACGCACGACAAGCTCGGCATCTGGTGGGCGCTCACCCGCCACCGCATCAGCGGGTTAGACATGAAAAAACTGATTCGTCCCGAGTACGAGTTGAGGGTCGAAGCGCGCATCCGCGTAAGTCACGCGCCGCGCCGGGTAAACCTTCACGTAAACCACCAGCGAACCACCGACTTCCACTCCCACCTCATGGAGTTTGACATTCCCGACACCGTAAACTGGTACACGATCAGCATGACCACCCGCGACTTTGAGACACAGATCGGTGACTCGGTCAATGCTCACCTCGCGCTGATGGACTGGGGACTGGAGAAATACCGCGTCGACTTCGACTATTTCAAAGTGGATGTTGTGAACCGGAACACCGCGGGAAGAGACCTGGGCAATCCGCTTCCATATCACCCTCCGCTCGCTAACCCCTCGACGTTTCCGCTTCACGTTGACGTGGCGCATGATGCCATCATCGACAAACAGTTCACCGATGTGAATCTGAACAACTGGCATACACGGGGGGCATCCGGCGAATACACCCGGGTGCTTACCGTGAATGGAACTCAGATCGTCGTCATGCGGTGGGACCTCGCTGCGCTAAAGGGGAAAAAAGTCAAACGGTCAGGGTTGCTGGAGCTGACGCCTTTCAGCATCGGGCGTTCTCCCGATTTCAGCAAGGATTTCGGAATGGTGAGGATCGCGGAGATCCTGGGAGGAGATCCGCTGTGGGACGAAAAAACGGTTACGTATGACAGGCTCCGGGGGAACCAGCGGATTGAGGATGTCATCAATACGCAGATGATCATCGATGACAGTGTGACCTGGAACGAAAACAGGAAGGTTCTTTTCACGATATCGCAGCCGGTCCTTCAGCGTCTGATCGACGGGAAAACACGCGGACTCGCCATTAAACCGCTGGGCGTGGTGAATGCTTCATTTTATTCGCGGGAAAACAAACAACGGGATGTAGCGGCCAGGTTGTACCTCGAGGTGGAGTAACCCTTTGCGCGATCACTCCGCGACCCCTCTGTTCTGGTTTAAAAAAACAAGCCCGCTGGTAACCCAAACCAAAAGGACCCAGCGGGACTTGTAAGTTGACGATGAGGAGCCCAATCCCCATGCGTTATCAATGGCTCCCAGACGAATTGCGGACGCCGGTTTCGATCCGTTAGGATCACAGGCGATTCCATGTGACATGGAATACAGCAATCATGAATGAGGCTATTAACTCAAAAAAATAATTGATTGAAACATTGCCGACCCTTGATAAGTCGGCTCACGGAAAGCTCAGCCGCGTTCAGGTGGATGAATAACGGACGTGACAAACGACGGAATAAAGGTGGCAGATGCAGTGCCTTTAGTGACATTGCTTTGCCATCCGTCTGAGACGGTTTTGATTGCGAAAGTCTCAGGAATATAATCTTTAATAAATGTCAGCGTGAGCTTTGTATTTTGTTGCTGATCCGACGGCTTGTCGGTGAAGGTTTTTACATAATCGGTCAAGGCGTTGCGGATCATTTTGTTAGCAGGGTCCCTGAGGCAAATGACATTGAGGGTATCATTTGCATACTTTTGTTTGACCAGCCGGTAAAACTCGCCGTTGTATTCAAACATGCCGTCGACTCTTACAAAATCATCGTCGTCGTTCATATAGGGGACCGCCATCGGGATTTTGATGCTGATAGCCTGAGATTCGTCGTACCGGTTTGAATCGAGGTTTTTCACCATCGCCACGTCATTCTGGTATTGCATGCCCAGAAAGATTCCGTAATAGCCCATTGCGTTTAACAGGACGATGAGGACGAAAACAATTGAAAAGAGTTTTTTCAAAGTTTTTTGCGGGTGAAATGCTGGATAAATATACCGTAAAAGTATCGTAATCTCAAAGCAGGGGAAGGATCTCTTGCAGATTTTTTACACGAAGGGGGCGAATCTTGGGCTTCGGCAGGCTCAGCCACAGCAGCCGAATCTTGGGCTTCGACAGGCTCAGCCACCGCAGTCGAATCTTGGGCTTTGACAGGCTCAGCCACCGCAGTTAAATTTTGGGCTTCGACAGGCTCAGCCACCGCAGTTGAATCTTGAATCTACTTATCCACCCAACTGTCCCAGGTAGCTGAGGACAATGATCCCCAGGACGAGCAGGCCGATGCCGACATACAGGTAGTCTCTCTCCAGGAAGAAACCGATGATCGAAAACAGGATACGCGCAACGGGCGTAAGGATTAAAATGATGAGCCCGAGCTGGATGATGGCGTCGCTTTTCAGGTCCATGCTTTGGGCGACGATCTGTCCGGGGTACGACAGGGATGCCGGCTCGCCGCGAAACTTGTGATGATCGGAAATGGACGACCCCCGCTCCGCAAGGTACAGCACGCTTCCTGCAAGCACGACGATTGCTGACAGGAGGACGCCGGCGCGCAGGAGTCTGCCCATGATCGACTCAATATCAATATCGTTGATGGGGTGTTTATCAGCCATGCCAGAAGGAGGTGAAACCTTTGTGGATCATCTGGAGGGCGAGGAAGACAATGAGGATGGCGAATACCAGCCTCAGCACTTTCGTTTTTGCCCTTACCAATAATTTAGAGCCAAGCAGGGCTCCAGCCAGAACACCGAGCATAACGGGCATCGATACGCCGGGGTCGATGT
>DASVOT010000836.1:0-6481 GCA_036383235.1 Chryseosolibacter sp. | reverse complement strand
AGAAGTCACGTGCATGGTCGAGCGCCATGATGACCATCACCAGCCCCCGCATTACGTCAATGGCCTCGATCCTCGGTTTTTCGGTCAGCGGATCCGCCATGGCTGTTTCGGCGCGGGCGGCCTTTGCCGGTGAAGGTGCTGTAGTCATACGTATCCTGTTTTGAGATTGTTTTCCGATATTTACGGAGAAATTGAAGCGCAATCGTGTGAACCAGGAACAATTTAGGATACTATCGAAGAATAAGGAACTGGAGAACAAAAAATTTCTCGACCAGCTGAAAAGGAAAGACTCCCGCCGGGTCGATGACGGGTTTCACCGCCTTCATGAAGAGGTCTTTGGCGAGACAGATTGTTTACAATGCGCGAACTGTTGTAAGACCACCAGCCCTATCTTTTATCAGAATGACATTGAGCGTGTGGCCAGGTCGCTGCGGATGAAACCAGGCGATTTTATCCACAAGTATCTGAGGATCGATGAAGACCGCGACTATGTTTTGAAATCGTCGCCCTGTCCCTTTCTTGACAGTGAAAACCATTGCACGGTATACCAGGACCGACCGAGGGCATGCAGGGAATACCCGCATACTGACCGCAGGAAAATGGTTCAGATCATGGATCTTACCTTGAAGAATACGCTTGTCTGCCCGGCAGTGTTCGAGATCGTGGAACGGCTAAAGGCGAACCCTGTGAAATAAAAAAGGTACCCTGCCAGGTACCTTGTCGGCTAAATTCTATTTATTAACTCCGGGCGGCTTTCAGGCCACCTGAGCTGCTAATTTCTGGGCCAAAACTGACTTGGGCACAGCGCCTACCTGCTTATCAACGATCTGTCCGCCTTTAAACACAAGCAGTGTCGGAATACTGCGGATACCGAATCGAGCGGTGACGTCCGGGTTTTCGTCAACATTCAATTTGGCCACCACGGCCCTGCCTTCGTAATCACCGGCCAGCTCTTCAACAACAGGTCCGATCATCTTGCAAGGGCCACACCATTCGGCCCAAAAATCTACTAAAACAGGTTTATCCGACTTGATAGCGGCGTCAAAGTTGGCGTCATTAAGTACAATAGTTTTGCCCATTTTTATGAATTTAATTGTTTCTACGTATCAACAACGGTGTACCTCCAATAGTTCGGTCGCAATTTAAAGTTTCGGACTGAAAGTGTAAAATTTTTTCAGCATCGCCTACCCATGCCCACCGGGAGAACCGACCCGCTACTGGCAGGGAGTGAAAAGAGCTAAGGCTTACATCCGGACCTCTACCTCTGCCACTTTTTTCATTTTCTTCACCATATCGTTCACGGGATTGACCCTGAATTTCCGTGACATCAGCTCGAGGATGATATTCTCATCTTCGTCTTTCACTTTGAGATAAAGGGGCGTCCCTCCGGAGAACTCCTGGCAAACATCTTCGATCTTTCCGATCAGGTCGGGGGTGATTTCGCTGGCGTTGACCCGGAGCTGAATGCCTTTGCTTCGCTTCACACCGATCTCATTCAGCAAGTCGATGTTTCGGATCTTCATCTCCAGGTTCTGCTGGCCCCAGTTGCTTTTTACGACCATCCCTTCGATGAAGAGAAACCATCCGATGTTGAGGAAGTTCCTGAACTTCAGATAGTCTTCGCCAAACAGCATGAAGGAAGTGTTACCTGTATAATCTTCAAGGTAAAATTTCCCGAAAGGTTTTCCGTTTTTCGTCGTGCGGTGCTCGACTCCCGTCACAATGCCCCCCAGCTTTATCTCACGACCGGCGAGGTTCTCCAGCTCATTCATCTGGTTGCAGGCCGACGTGCAGAACGTTTCCATCTCGAACCGGAAATTATCAAGCGGATGGCCGGAAATGTAAATACCGACCACCTCTTTCTCCAGGTTGAGCTTTTCAATTTCGCTGAAGGGTTCGACTGGCTCGATGCGCGGTTTGGGCATCGCTGTTCCGCTTGTTCCTCCGAAAAGGCTCGCCTGCGCGCTTTGCTCTTCCAGCTGGGTCTTCGCCGCATACCGGATCGCCTTTTCGATGAGGCTGACATCGCCGTCTTTCGCATATACGTATTGTCTGCGATGCAGGTCCTTGAAACAATCGAATGCCCCTGACAAGGCCAGGCACTCGAACGTTTTCTTGTTAACCGCCCGCTGGTTAAGGCGCTTTGCAAATTCAAAGATGTCGGTGAAGTTTCCGTTTGCCTCCCGCTCCTGGATGATAGCTTCCACCGCTGCATCTCCCGTTCCCTTGATGGCCCCCAGCCCGAAACGGATCTCTCCGTTCTTATTGACTTCGAAATACATTCCCGATTCATTGACATGCGGACCCAGCACTTTGATCCCCATGTTGCGGCACTCTTCAATGAAGAACGTGACATTCTCCAGGTTGCTTTGCGAGTGGGTCAGCACCGCGGCCATGTATTCGGCGGGAAAGTTTGCCTTCAGATAGGCGGTGTGATACGCGACGAGCGAATAGCACGTGGAATGCGACTTGTTGAATGCGTACTGTGCGAAGGCCTCCCAGTCTGTCCAGATCTTTTCACATACAGCGCGTGGATGCCCGTTCTTCCCGCAGCCTTCGATGAACTTGTCCTTCATTTTGTCCAGCACGGCTTTTTGTTTCTTTCCCATCGCCTTGCGAAGAACATCGGCATCACCTTTGCTGAAGCCGGCGAGCTTTTGGGAAAGAAGCATCACCTGCTCCTGGTAGACGGTGATGCCGTAAGTCTCACCCAGGAACTCTTCCATTTCCGGAAGGTCATAGCGGATGGGCTCCCGTCCGTGCTTCCGGTTGATAAAGAGTGGAATGTATTCCATCGGACCCGGCCGGTAAAGCGCGTTCATGGCAATGAGATCCGCGAATTTGTCGGGCTTTAATTGACGCAGGTATTTCTGCATGCCCGCACTTTCAAACTGGAATGTGCCGGTGGTCTCGCCGCGCTGGAATAACTGGTAGGTTTTTGTATCGTCGAGGGGTACCTGGTCGATATCGATATCAAGGCCTTTGCTCTTCCGGATATTTTTTAATGCGGTCTTGATGATGGTCAGGGTGGTAAGCCCGAGGAAGTCCATTTTCAGCATGCCTGCGTCCTCGACGACGCTGTTGTCGAACTGGGTGACAAGCATGTCCGAATCCTTGGCAGTTGCAACCGGGACGAAATTGGTGAGATCATCGGGGGTAATGATGACGCCGCAAGCATGTACGCCGGTATTTCTGACAGAACCTTCCAGCACCACGGCTTGTTGCAGCACCTGTGCGCGCAGGTCATTTCCCTTCCGGATGTCAGCTAATTCTTTTATTTCTCCAAACGCGGACGACAGGGTGGTACCCGGGCGTTCGGGGATCATCTTCGCAAGTACGTTTGCGTCGCTTAACGGAAGTTCCATGACGCGCGAGCAATCGCGGATGGACGATTTTGCAGCCATCGTTCCATAGGTAATGATCTGGGCTACCTGGTTTTTCCCGTACTTGTCAATCACATAGCGCAGCACCTTGTCGCGTCCTTCGTCGTCGAAGTCGATGTCGATATCGGGGAGCGATACGCGGTCTGGGTTCAGAAAACGCTCGAACAGGAGGTCGTATTTGACCGGATCCACGTTGGTGATGCCGATGCAGTACGCTACCGCCGAACCTGCTGCGGAACCTCTGCCCGGACCCACACTCACGCCCATTTCCCGGGCTTTGGAAGTGAAATCCTGAACAATAAGAAAATATCCCGGATAACCTGTGTTCCTGATGGTGGCAAGCTCGAAGTCGAGCCGGTCGATGAGCGACTGTGTCAGCTCGCCATATTTTTTCCTTGCGCCTTCGTAGGTAAGGTGCCGGAGGTAGTCGTCCTCGCTTGCAAATCCCTCCGGAATGTCAAAGCGCGGAAGCAAGACTTTTCTTTCCAGGCTGTAGGGCTCGATCTTGTCGACGATCTCGCTGATGGTATCGATGGCTTCGGGGAGATCCCGGAAGATCGAGCGCATTTCATCCTGCGATTTGAAATAGAACTGATCGTTCGACAGGCCGTAACGGTGGCCGCGGCCATAGCCGATCGGGGTCGACTTGAATTCGCCCTCCTTGATGCAGAGGAGAACGTCGTGCGCATGGGCTTCCTCGCGGTCGAGATAATAAGACTCATTCGCGGCGAAATACTTCACCCCGTATTTAGCGGCGAAGCGAAGCAACACTTCGTTCACGTGGTCTTCTTCCGCCACCCCGTGCCGATTCAGCTCGGCATAAAAGTCGTCGCCAAACCGCTCGTGCCACCACCGGAAAGCTTCTTCCGCCTGCTTTTCGCCCACGTGAAGGATCAGGTGCGGAACTTCGCTCGCCAGGCCGCCCGTTGTGGCAATGAGATCGCCTCTGTATTGCTCGACGAGCGCTTTGTCAATGCGCGGATAGATGCCATAAAGACCTTCCGTAAAACCAAGGGAGCTTAATTTCGCCAGGTTGTGGTAGCCGTTCTTGTTCCTGGCGATGAGGACCTGCTGATAGCGTTTGTCAGGGTTGTCTTTGGTGAATTTTAATTTTTTGCGCTCATCGGCGAGATAGAACTCACAGCCCACGATTGCCTTGAGCCCGTGGTTGGTAGCTTCGCGGACAAACTTGAACGCGCCGTACATATTACCCAGGTCGGTGATGGCAACAGCGGGCATTCCATATGATTTCGCTTTCGTCACCATGGCCTTCACGTCCGGCGTGGCCTGCAGCACGGAAAATTGTGAGTGGGTATGCAGGTGAACGAACGGTTTGCCGGTGCTGGTAGTCTCCTGTTGGGTGAGTGAATAACCGGCTTCTTTTTTCTTCTCGCGTCGCGTGGAATTCGCGGCCTCCAGGTTCGGTTCCTCGTAGACGATGTCCTCGCTGGGAGCACCGTCGAAAGGCATGATCACCTTCTTCTCGATCAATCCGAAGAAACAGCGGGCAGTAGCCGCCACGTCGTAGGAAGCATCGTGCGCATCGCCGAAATCGTTGCCGAAGAGTTTTTCATGCAGTTCAACAAGCCGCGGCATCTTAAGCTTGCCACCCGGTCCGCCCGAGAGCTGACAATATTCCACGGACACCACTCCCGTATCGACCTTTTCGCGCTTCAGCAGCGTCTCCGCATCGAGCTGTTGCCTGATAAATTCCGCACCGAGTATGCTGATGTCAAATTCAATATTATGCCCGACAAGAACGGAGGTTTGCGCAAGATCGGAGGCGAAAAGTTCGAGCACGGTTTTCAAAGCATGGCCCTCTTCGGTCGCCCGTTTCGTCGAGATGCCGTGAATCTGCTCTGCTTTATACGGAATATCAAATCCCTCCGGCCTGATGAGCAGGTTTTGCCTGGATATCAACCTGCCCTTTGCGTCGTGCAGTTGCCAGGCGAGCTGCACAACCCTGGGCCAGTTGTTGAGATCGGTGATGGGAGCAGTCTTGTTGTGAGGAATACCGGTTGTTTCCGTGTCGAAGATGAGATACATGAAAGATTGGCCAGTGGTTGCTGCACGTAAAGTTAATCGTCGCCAGCGGTTATTCAAGCCGCAAAAAACGGCCTTGCCGCATCCCAATTCCGGAATAAATCCCATATTATGGGCGTAATTTTGGGTTTTGATGCCTGGCTTTTGGTGATAATAAGCTGTAATTCAAGTAATTATAAAGAAGGCCTGAAATTTGGGTTATGATGAGTCATATCGACAAGACTTATGAAACCCCGAATGAAAAAAATCAAAGACTTTTTTGAGAAGGAGTGGTTCTTACTGGTGATGATCGCAGCCATTGGACTGATCGTATTCCTGTTCCAGTACCTTTGATTTTTTTGTAGGGCGCAAGTGCCGGGAAATCTTATTTGGAAGTTTTTTAAAGTGCAAGGGTTCGTTGTTTGGTAAAACACTGAGAAGTATTTTTGGCCACCTCAACTCAGTTAAAACAAACTATGAATTGGTTTACGATTTTTTTTTCCAGTAGCATCGGAAAAAAACTGGTAATGGCGCTGACTGGTCTTTTTCTTATTCTTTTCCTGGTGGTTCATCTCATTGGCAATCTTCAGCTGCTGAAAAGTGACAGCGGTCAGGCCTTTAACATCTACGCCAAGGTGATGACGTCAAATCCGATCATCAAGGTAGTTTCATATGTGAATTATGCGGCCATATTGTTTCACGTGTTTTGGTCGATCATGATCACGCGTCGCAATAAGGCTGCGCGTGGAAACCAGGGATACGCCGTCGTAGACAACTCCTCGCACTGGACTTCCCGGAACATGGGAATTTTGGGAACGTTTATTTTCATTTTCATCGTCATTCACCTGAGGGATTTCTGGTACGAAATGCACTGGGGCGGTATTCCGACCGCTACCTACGAAGGTGTCGAATATAAGAACCTGTACGATGTGGTCGACCATGTGTACTCCGAGATCTGGTTTGTCGCCTTGTACGTGGTGAGCATGGCCCTGCTCGCCTTTCACCTGTTTCACGGGTTTGGAAGTGCATTCTAGACGCTTGGCTTAAACCATATCAAGTACAATCCGATCATTAAG
>DASVOT010000835.1:0-5132 GCA_036383235.1 Chryseosolibacter sp. | reverse complement strand
CAGATGCCGAAATCGCGGGATCCTAAAGAGCGGATAAAGGACTACAAGGAAATTTATACGCCGCTGGAGAAAGAGAAGGTGAAACAGAATGCAGCCCGTTGCATGGACTGTGGCGTTCCCTTCTGCCACAGCGGATGTCCGCTGGGAAACAATATCCCCGACTTCAACGAAGCAGTGTACCAGGAACGCTGGCAAGACGCGATCGAGATCCTCAGCAGCACGAACAACTTTCCTGATTTTACCGGAAGGATCTGTCCGGCGCCGTGTGAGGCGAGCTGCGTGCTGAGCATCAACAAAGCTCCCGTGACCATCGAATACATCGAGAAGACGATTGCTGAAAAAGCTTTCGAACTAGGTTATATCAAGCCTACGCCGCCGAAAAAAAGGACCGGCAAGCGGATAGCGATCGTGGGATCGGGCCCGGCGGGATTGGCCGCGGCTGTGCAGCTCAACAAAGCGGGACATTGGGTCACCGTATTCGAGCGCAGCGACCGGATCGGCGGATTGCTCCGGTACGGCATCCCGGATTTCAAGCTCGAGAAGTCTGTCATTGACAGGAGGATCCGCCTGATGGAACAGGAAGGGATCATCTTCAGGACCAACTCTCATATCGGCGTGAACGTGAGTCCGCTGCAGCTGCAGGAAGAATTTGACGCGGTAGTTTTGTGCGGAGGCGCTTCCGCTCCGCGCGATCTTCCGATATCCGGAAGGAACCTGAAGGGAGTACACTTCGCCATGGAATTCCTGCCTCAGCAGAACAAACGCGTGGCAGGCGACCACGTTGAAGACCAGATCCTTGCCGCCGGCAAAAATGTAGTGGTGATCGGCGGGGGAGACACCGGATCCGACTGCGTAGGAACCTCCAACCGCCAGGGCGCGAAAACCGTCACGCAGATTGAATTGCTGAGCAAACCTCCGTTGACGCGCTCGGCCGACAATCCCTGGCCGTTATGGCCAATGGTGCTGATGACTTCCTCCTCGCATGAGGAGGGAGTGGACAGGAAATGGGCAATCCTGACCAAAGAGTTTATCGGTGATAACAACGGCCGCCTTACAGGGTTGAAACTCGTCGACCTCAGCTGGGGAGCGAACGCCCAGGGCAAAATGGGATATCAGGAGGTGGCGGGTACCGAGCGTGTTATTCCTTGCGAGCTCGCCTTGCTTGCCGTCGGATTTACCGGCGCGGAGAAAGGTGAAATGATCGAAGAGCTGAAAATCGAACTCGATGAGCGCGGCAACATCCGCACGAATAATTATATGACGAACCGCGAAGGGATTTTTGCCGCAGGCGATATTCGCCGCGGGCAATCCCTGGTCGTGTGGGCGATCTCCGAAGGCCGCGAAGCTGCGCGCGCGGTTGATTTGTGGCTGATGGGGACATCCGACCTTGAATCGAAAGACGAATCCTTCGTCAACGTCGCGAAATCCGCCTGAGGCCGTCGGCTTGCCAGCAGCATGCTTTCCTGAAACGGAACCCTGGTGGGTCGTGCCTTGCCATGCGCGCGACCTGTTTTCGAATCTCTTGCCGCCGCATTAGCTAATTATTCCATAATAGAACTATTTTTGCCCCACATCAATTATACTGACGTGTCGAGCGAAAAAGTAAATGTGGGCTTGGTGCAGATGTCGTGCACCGCCAACCCGGGGTCGAACCTGGCTAAAGCAATTTCAGGAATACGGGAGGCTGCAGCGAAAGGCGCGCAAATCGTTTGCCTGCAAGAGCTTTTCACGTCCCTCTATTTTTGCGACGTCGAGGACTATGATCACTTCAAGCTTGCGGAGCCAGTCCCCGGCCCTTCGACCGAGGCGTTGTCTGCCGTAGCCACCGAACTCGGCGTGGTGATCATCGCCTCTCTTTTCGAGAAAAGAGCCAACGGAATTTATCACAACACGACCGCCGTGCTCGACGCGGACGGAGCCTATCTCGGGAAATACAGGAAAATGCACATCCCGGATGACCCCGCCTACTACGAGAAATTCTACTTTACGCCCGGTGACCTGGGATACAAGGTGTTCAAGACCCGGTATGCCACGATCGGCGTTCTTATTTGCTGGGACCAATGGTACCCCGAAGCCGCCCGCATCACTGCCCTGATGGGAGCGGAAATCCTCTTTTATCCGACGGCCATCGGCTGGGCTTCTTCGCAGGATAAAGACACCAATGACGAGCAATACAGCGCCTGGCAAACAATCCAGCGTAGTCATGCCGTTGCGAACGGGGTTCACGTTGTAAGCGTCAACCGCGTGGGCGTCGAGCAGGGAGGAGCCATGAAATTCTGGGGCGGTTCGTTTGTCGCAAACCCGTTCGGAAAGCTGATCCATCTTTCCTCGCACGACGCGGAAGAAGTCAGTGTCGTGGAGATCGACCTCCGCAATAGCGACCGCTATCGCACGCATTGGCCCTTTCTCAGAGACCGCCGGATCGATTCCTATCAACCGATCACCCGCAGGTATATCGACGAATAGCGCCTCTCTCCGGCAACCCGCCCTGCTTATGATTACCACCGACACTCCGAAATCACTCGGTTACTATTTCCCCTCTGAATTTGAGACGCATGCAGGCACGTGGCTCAGCTGGCCGCACAAGGAAGCATCGTGGCCCGGAAAGATTGAAACGATCTTCCCGGTGTATGCCAACTTCGTCAAGCTGCTTGCTGAAGGAGAGAAAGTGAACATCAACGTTCTCGACGACGCCATGAGGAAGAAGGCCGTGACGTTCCTGGAGCACGCAGGAGCGGACCTGGGGCGGATTGAATTTTTTTTCCATCCAACCAATGACGCGTGGTGCCGGGATCATGGTCCTGCGTTCGTCGTGAACAGGAAAGAGAAAAAAAGAATGGTCGTCGACTGGGGCTATAATGCATGGGGTGGAAAGTATCCGCCGTTCGACCTCGACGACAACATTCCCACGCTGGTCGCGAAACAATATCAAATCCCGGTGGTGTACCCTGGAATTGTTATGGAGGGTGGCTCCGTCGACTTCAACGGGAAGGGTACTGTGCTCACCACTACGTCGTGTCTGCTGAATGCAAACCGCAATCCGCATCTTCGCCGTGAACAGATCGAGGAATACCTGCAACACTATTACGGGGTCGACAACATCCTGTGGCTCGGCGATGGCATAGCAGGTGACGACACCGATGGGCATATCGATGACATCACGCGCTTTGTCAACAGTGACACCGTCGTCACGGTGATTGAAACGAACAAGCGGGACGAAAACTACCAGCCTCTGCGTGATAACCTGACCGCCCTCTCCTCCATGCGGCTCGAGAACGGGCGCCAGATGAACATCATCGAGCTGCCCATGCCCTCTCCCGTGGTCTACGAGGACATGCGTCTTCCGGCATCCTATGCGAATTTTTATATCGGTAACAAATATGTGGTCGTGCCGACATTCCGGGACAAAAATGACGACCGGGCGCTGGCTATTCTGCAGGAAGCCTTTAAGGACAAGAAAGTTGTTGGCCTTGATTCGACGGACATTATCTGGGGACTGGGGTCCTTCCACTGCCTCAGCCAGCAGGAGCCCGCGGTCTAGCGTTCAGATGACGACGGTGTGGACTGGCGTAATGATGAGGTCCAGGCGGACATCTTTGTCATGCGCATCCTGGATCTCGGCTTCCATATCAAAAAAGGACAATCCGATCTTCCGGCAGTCGGGTCTGCAGCCTGCGAGAAACCGGTCATAAAAGCCGCGGCCGTATCCGATCCGGTGCCCCTGCCGGTCGAATGCAAGAAGCGGTACCAGCACGGCGTCGACTTTTTCAACCGGAGTGGGCACACCCCGGACCGGCTCGGGAATCTCCCACATGTTATTTTCCAGTTGATCGGGGCCCTCGAGGTAATAGTGTTCCAGCTGCGCGGTCTGATTGTTCAGCTTCGGAATGGCGATCCGCACGCCAGGATACTCTTCGTTGACCCGGTCGATGATCCGCCATGTATCGACCTCCCTGTTCTTTTTAATGGGCAGAAAAGTGTGCAGTACCTGCACCTTCGACAGGTCGATGCTGGCGAAGAAATTGTCGCACACCAGCTTATTGAGCCGGAGGTATTCTGCCTCCGGAAGTTCCATCCTTTTTTTAAAATAAATTTTTCTCAGCTCTTTCTTCGTCATGCACCGTTGTAGGTTAGCACGTTAAACTGATAATCGAAGGGGTCGAAATACTCGATCAACTTACTGATAAATTGATTATCCCGCTGATAAAAATTGAGAAAATTGTCTGTGCGTTCCTGAAGGGAGCCGTTGGGGAAAAGCGTATCCTTCACCACCTCTATCTGCCGGAGCTTGTCGGCGTGGAGGCGCTTGGCCGCGCGCAGCAGCTTGCGCTCGATCTTTTCCAGGCTGTTCAATACCCGCGTACCTTCCGCGCCGGCGAATGGACCGAGCGTTTTGTCGATCGCCTCCGCGCGTTTTTTCAGCTGACTATAAATTTCCTGGATGATCGCGCGCTCCTGTCCCACAGTGAGGTCGTTCCTGGAGTTCTTCAGCATCCAATGATTGAAAAGATAATTCTTGTCCTCGAAGAACTGGGTGACCGGCAGTCCGGTTCTTTCCAGCTTCCTTTGCACGGTGTGATCCAGCACCATTCCAAAGTTCCTTGGCATGAGCATGGGAAAGGTGACTTGAAAATGATCAAAGACATTTTTTAACTGAAGCCAGTATACAATTTCCGCCGGACCACCCACATACGCGAGGTTGGGGAGAATCATCTCCTCGTAAAGAGGCCGGAGAATCACGTTGGGGCTGAATTTTTCAGGCGCATCGTCGATGAGTTTCTTTAGCTCCTTTTCCGAAAAGCTCAGGGACGTATCGAGAACCGCATAGCGGTCGTCACGCTTTTCGATCCGGCTCCTGACTTGCCCGTCCAGGTAAAAGAAGTTTATGTCCCTGCAGTGAACCTGCGTCTTATATCCGAGGGCGGACAGGTTCTCGTTAGTCTTACTGACCAGGTCGAGGGTTGTGCCGCTGAAGATATCCTTTTCGATTACGGGCTTGAAGATGCGCTTCAGGTCGCGGTTATCGGCATCCAGCACCACGAGGCCCTCCGGACCAAACAGCGCATTGACATAATGCCGCACGGCGCCGGCAAGGGTTTTATTTTTAGTATAGGCGTCTCTGAAAATGTTGA
>DASVOT010000834.1:0-4638 GCA_036383235.1 Chryseosolibacter sp. | reverse complement strand
GAGAAAATCAAGATCGAAGCCTGGCTCGACATCAAAAAGACCGGCGAAGGAAGCAAGTTTGTGCTGGACGAAGCGGACGAAGAAAGGTTGTTCCGAGAGTTCACCGCCAATGTCGATAACGTCGGAGAAGTCAGAAGCTTCCGTCCCGGCCGGGATAACCGGCGTCTGATTCCGTCAGGCATCGTGTTCAGGCTAGCCGCCTCCATTCTCCTGCTGGTCGCAGCCTCCGCCGGGGTCTGGTATTTCGCCGGCGACCATCCGCAGGCACAGGAAGTTTTCGCCCGGCAGGACGTCGAAAAAGTCATCCTCGGCGACGGGTCTATCGTCTGGTTGCGGAAAGACAGCAGGCTCACCTATTCCGGCGAATCCGGAGGAGCCCGGCAGGCCGCGCTCTCCGGCGAAGGGCTCTTTGAAGTTGCCAAAGATCCGGTGAAACCTTTTGTCATTTCCTGCGGCGGCCAGGTGCAGGTAAGGGTGCTGGGTACGAGCTTCAACCTTAAAACCATTAGCCATGGCGTTGAGCTGAATGTGCTGACGGGCAAAGTGAACGTTTCCTCCCCGGGACGCGAAGGCGGCATCGACGTCAGGCCCAACGAAAGGATCGTATACGACGTCAACGGCCGGGCGGAGACAACCGCGTTCGGGCGCAACGAAATATCCGCGCTCATCGGGCGCACCGAATACAACATGCAGTTCCGGAATAATACGATGGCCAGCGTGATCGAAAGGATCGAGAAAAAATTCGATGTGGAAGTGAACGTCGGGGATCCAAAAGTGAAAAATTGCCGCATCACGGCCGACTTTACGGATCACTCCCTCGTGAAAACCCTGAGCATGATGTCGGAATTCCTTGACGTGGAATTTACTGTCTCAGGCAACCTTGTTACGATTACCGGTCGCGGATGTAATTGATATAGGGATATACGGATATAGGGATATACGGATATAGGGGTTTGTGGAAATACGGGAAGGGAGAACCAGTAGCGATCGCGTAGTTTTCGAAAAACGTTAGCCCCGAAGGGGTGCAAATAGATCAGCCCGGGGCGAAGCCGATCGGGACACTCAGGCATACAACCCCGATCCCTGATAGCACTCAGGCACGGGAGAAAATTTTTCCGGAATTAAGAGCATCCGCTAATGGCTGTGTGATCGTCCGGCGCGACCTGCTTGCCGGGAGAGTTCCGCAATCCCCAGGGCCTTCCAGAGCTGAGAAGAACCCCGGGGGGCGGAAAAATAGAAAGAGGGTCTTTCTATATATGAGAGTTTAACGCCAGATGCTGCAGCCAGGGGTTTGTAGCCCGGCAGATCAGTGCCAACAATATTAACTCTCCATGGCGGGGAAAAACCCTATGGTTGGGATCGATTTTTTTTCTAAGATTATAGGAAAGGCAATTCAGCGCAGGCCCGGTCCGAATCTCTTCAACCTCTTTCGGGCGCTGGTAAGGCTGCGTTCGACCGCCTTCTTCGAAATTCCCAGGCGTTTTGCAATCTCCTTTACCGACAATTCGTCCTCCGTCTGCATCAACAGGCATTGCCGCTCTCTCGGGGGAAAGGTACCAAGGATAAGCCTGATCAAGGTGCGGTTCTCCTCAACGATCATGTCGGCTTCAGCCGGATGGTCAACGGGATCTATATTGGCGCCAAAAAAATATTCTTTCTCACGTTCTGCCGACCGTGTCTTCTTTTTGTAAAGACTGATGGAATGGTAGGCTACGGCCTTGATGAGGTAAGACTGGATGGATTGATCGCGCTGTTGGCCGAGGACCCGATGCTTTTTCCATACATCCGCGAACACCTCCTGCAACACATCCTCGGAAGTCTGGCGATCGTGGGTGTGCATATCCGCGATGCGGATCAGATGATCGTAATAATGGTCATATAAAAACAAGATCGCCTTTTCAGGCCAGGAGAACAGGAGGTTTCTGAACTGTTCGTTGTCAATAGAAGCTGACATGGGTTCTTAAAATTTCTATTTACAATCATTGGCATGAGCAGAAACCCTCTTTTTTTCAACCCATATATATTACACTGACAATATAAATAATTTACACACTACAAATAAATTTTCGACGCAATGATTAAGTCCCCTAGGGGAGACGGGTCATTAGAATGAAATTATTACCGGATCCACTTCCTCGCCGGCGCTTGTCAGAAGCGCACCGCACGCTCAAACTTAAATGCTCTGAAAGAGGCTGACCGTGACAGCCAAAAATAGGCACTTCGGCAAGAAGTTGTGGCGTGTTTTCTGGCCTGACCCCTAGGGGTGAGGACCGTCAATTAGTCAAAAAAACAGGATTACCGATAGGTGCGGGACTTTACTT
Organism: Chryseosolibacter sp.; assembly: GCA_036383235.1. GTDB lineage: Bacteria > Bacteroidota > Bacteroidia > Cytophagales > Cyclobacteriaceae > Chryseosolibacter. The sequence continues at coordinate 2,317 of DASVOT010000834.1, read as the reverse complement.
CGCGGCCTTCGCCGTCTCCTTGATCAATTGAAGGATCCGCAGCAGGAGATTGTCGGAATTGCCCGAAGTCTTCACAAGTTTCCACAATTTTGACGCGATCACAAGGAAATAGGACGCCAGGCTAACCAGGCAAAAAGTGAGGACAGCGAGTTGAATGAACGATTGCATATATAAGCGGGTTTTTTTTCGATCTCAAAACTAAACGAAATATGAGAGAAACAAAAGCCGCGCCCTGCAAAAAAGGGCGGTAAGGTGCACATCGAAACAAAGAGCACCTGAATGTAACAAATCACTAGCCCGAACGTTTGTACGAATTGTTCCCTCCTCCGGCGATCTGCGCCATCGGTTAATCCATGTTTCCCTCACGGCCCTCCCGCTTCTTCAGCACAAAGCCGGGCGTCCCCGGCCTACCGGTTCTGAAGATCTCGTAGCCCTGATCGAGTAAAAACCTGTGATAGGATTCCGGCATACACGGCACGGGAGTGTCCCAGCAGTAAACATTTCCCACGACGTGATAATACTCGGTGGCTCCGGCGCGAAGGGTATCGAGCCCGGGAAATGAATAGGAGACATGAGGCGTCAAAACAGTGCGGACAGACAACGCGGTTGCTTCGCCGGCCCCGGCGCCTGCAGGTGTAACATTCAGCGTCGACAGAACAACGCCCGAGATAAACAACAGGATCACGGATACATAAGGGACAACATGAATTTTCGCCATGAAAGGCTTCCCGTTAAGGGGCCTCGACCAACGCCATAAGCACCATGCCACATAAAAGACATACACCGGCAAAATAAAGCGGAAGCTGGGCACGACAAGCAGCCAGATAAAAAAATTAACGATGAAGGTGGCGTGAAGAAATAGTTGCGTCTGCAGGATGACGCCCGCTTTGAGCTTCTGATAGACATCCCACATGAGGGTGAAAGCGATAAGCGGAAAACTGAACAACACAAACCGATCGATGATTCCCTTGTATCCTTCACTCTGCAAGCGCGCTTTTACAATGACGCCGATACCAGCATCCGTCACTTCGGGGGAAGAGCCCAATCCCCTCGTATCGGCCGAAAAAAGTTCCGGCGGGGTGGCCCACGAAAGGTCCGCCATTGCGGGCCAGCGGGATGGATAAAGCGGGTAGCCAGTCTGGTAGATATTCTTCGTGACGACGGTCATCGCACACAGGAACAAAAGAAGGTAGATGGCAGGATTCACCGATACGCGTTCGACAAGCGCATGGAAGATCAGCACCGCGCCCAGGAGCGCGAGGGCCACCGCGGATAATTTCACGGAAACGGCAAACGCAGCCAGCATGAGCACATCTACCGTCGTGCGGTTGCCGAAAGGCCGGGATATCAGGTAGAAGCCGGCGCTGGTAAAAATAAGGACGGGAAGATCCGGCGAGGGCGCGCTGAGAAACGGCACACACACCGGCAACGCAATGGCTAGCAGGAAAGCGACAAGCAGGTTTTGCTTTTCGCCCAACCCGTTCTCCAGGCAAAAGATAAAAAAAATAAAAAGGAGGAAACCGTTCAGGTCGTTCAACCGGACACCTTCCAGGAAATTGAACGAGAACAACGCCTGCAGCACATGCCACGACGAGCCCAGTCCCAGCGGAAACGACAGGTTTGAAATTCCGTTGACGAATCCCTCCTGCGTGAACCACATGATCGTGTGGGTGTCGTACAAGCCGTCGTCGCCCATCTTCGAGGGCTGGGCGGAGTACCACAGCAGCGACAACAACAGCAGCGATCCGAAGATTACCTCGCGCTTTTCCCCGAGCGTGATCCGGAAAAAGTTAAGCCTTCTGGCGATCTCCTCCCGGCTGAAGAACTGGATCAGAGTCGCCACGAGAAAGAACATCAGCAAAAGAAAAAAACCGGCCGGGATAAAAAACAGGCAGAGGCTTGAAATCATGGAGACGATAAACAGCCCCCAGATGACGGTGATGGCGATCTCGCTGTTGCTCGCCGGCGCCACAAACAACTTCCGCGCCGCAAACCCCAGCGTAAAGCTGACGGAGAAAATGACAAGCCAGTTCAGGAGGATCAGGAGCATTTGGATAAAGGTAGGATAAAAGTGGCAGAAATGCTGTTGGCTATTGGCTGTTGGCTGTTGGCTGCTCCGATCGCAGATTACCGATGACCGACTACCGATGACCAATTACCGATTACCGATCACCGATCACCGATTCCCCCAGTACACGCGCCTTCCCAGGATGAGCTTCGCGATCAGCCCGTCCGTTGCGGGGGTGCGTCCGAAGCCGACGGCGGCGTTTGCCATCCCCCATCAGAGTCACCGCGAATGCGGGACTCTGATGCATGC
>DASVOT010000833.1:0-11896 GCA_036383235.1 Chryseosolibacter sp. | reverse complement strand
AAAGGAGAGGGACTTTTCCATCCCTGAAGGGATGGTGGTTAATATTAATGCTTAGGGGTTGCCGAACGAGGATAAATGTGTTCCTATTTCGCCCAGAACAAAATCGAGATGTTCCAAAACCTCGATGTTTGTAAACCTTACTACTTTAATCTTAAATTCATTTAATTCATACGTTCGTCCTGTATCATATTGTATTTGTTCCATTTCATTATGATACTCTCCATCCAGCTCAATAATCAGTTTACATTCATGGCAATAAAAATCTGCTATGAAATCAGCAATCGGATGTTGGCGTCTGAATTTGTATCCAAGTAAATTTCGGTCTCTTAACTTCCCCCACAATATTCCCTCCGCTTCAGTGTTCATTTTTCTGTTCTCTCTTGAGTAATAAAAATGTTTTGGAGGCGCACCTTTATGAAGTTCATCAGACATACTTCTATTATTATTTAGTCCACAATTAAACCAGAAACCCATCTCAGGTAAAACCTTACGGGTTACTCTAAGCTTTATTCGAAAGCCACCATCGCGTCCCGCGATGGAAAAGCCCTCTCCTTTAGGAGAGGGTTTGGGTGAGGTGAATGCAATGGCCGTTCAGATTCGCACTTCAGCATCCAGGCCTTAACCCTTCATTGTTTGAGAAATCGTTGTTGTTATATCCACTAAATTTTCCAAACTTCTTTTCGTTATTTGATCACAATGTCGAATGCCGATCACGCAAAAAAACCATGTATATACCATTGGCCTTTCTTTTCATCATAATGCCCAAGCCTGAAAAGCCAGTACCGGTGACCCTCTTCATCCTCTACCCTGTAATAGTCGCGGTGCTGACCCTGCTGAAGCCACCACTCCTGCTCGATGCGTTCAGGACCATCCGCCCGGATGATCTTGTGCAGCTTTCCCTTGTACCGGAACAGCATCGGAGGATAGTCGGGTATGGGCGCAGTGACTTCGATTTCTTCAGGTAGCGTTAAAAGATGTAAAGGTCGAAGATGGCCCGCAGGCCAGTCTGTCATTAATTTTTCTGCAAGTGAACATGCGGGCTTGAACGACCGCTCGGGCCAATACCGTTCTTCCGGGAGATATCGGTGTATGGATTTCATGCCGGTCTTTCCCGCCAGCCGGTCAAGCAACTCCGATAACCGGATGTCTTCCAATCCGCCGGATTCTTCCCACATCTTTTCCTGTCGCGGGTAATCATCCTCCACCTTCGGAGCCTCCAGGATGAATAGCTCGATTCCCAGCGCAGGCTCGATCGTGTGAAGCTTTATATCAAACAGATTGAAAAGATGGTCGACATTGTGCGACGGGCGGTTTGTCGCGATTTCAACCTGCTCTACTTTTCCATCCACACGGTAGCCTTTGAATACCGCTGCGCGAAGTCCCTTTTGTTCCTGATGAAGTCGGCTGCACAATGCTTTCAGCAATTGATCCAAGGCTATCCCGATGCCGGTGGCAGTAACGATCGGTTCCAAACACGGCAACCGCTCCTGGTATGGCTCAGGAGGTTGCACGGGCTCAAGCACCTCTTCTTCCGTACCGAGGGCCATGTCCAACCGCTTCAGTAAATGAGGACCAAAACGTCGACGCAAAGCGGAACGCGGCATGGCGATAAACTGGCTTACCTGGTGCAGGCCGAGCTTATGCAAACGCAGGGCTGCTTCCGGCTCCAGTCTAAGCGCCTCCGGAGGAAGCGGAAGCAGGGCTTGCATCTGCTGTCGCTGCTCGATGACGAGCTGACCTTTCCCGTACCGCGCGACTGCCCACGCAACGCCAGGGGTATCTGCAATTGCTGCACGGACATCATAGCCACGGCCATTCAATTTTTTTACGATGTCAGCCAGGTACCCCTGGTCTCCTCCCCAGAGGTGCGTACAACCCGTTGCATCCAGCAGCAGACCATCCGGAGGGTCCACTGCCGCAATGGGCGTGAAGCGAATACTCCATTCCGCCAGGCGTTTCAACAAGGTAACGCGAAGATCGGGTCTGTCATCCATCACCGCTAGCCCGGGAATGATCGCCCGCGCGTCGGCAAGCACCATCCCGCTTTCAATACCATTGCTTTGCGCCACCGCATTCGCTGCGGTGATCACCATCCTCCCATGCTCGGGCGCTCTTAACACGAAGGGAACATTTTTAAGCGAAGGCCTTGCTTCTCCTTCCCGCTTCCCGATCGCTAGCTCCCGGATGGTAAACCAGTCCGTCGCCAGGTGGCGGAACCATATCGAGACAAATCTCCGCCCCATCTCATGCAGTTTTACGCGCTGAAGCATCATGTCGAGACGGCTCAGGATGCGATGAGCTCCCTGCCAGGTATTCCCCTCCGGAGATTACAGAATCGTTGAGTAAGTGGAAGCCACCCTCCTTCCAGGTAATATCCCAAATGCCGGATCTGCCATTTCTCATTCTCAACAGTTCTACCTGCCACCGGGGAAAACCGACTCCGGGCAGGTCATCTTCCATCCCGGCACCCTTCCGGTCACTTGGGAGGGAAGTGATCCTCCAGCGTGAGATACAGGCCGTGATATTGGGATTTCGGGAGTTGTGACGAAGAATAAAACCTGTTACCTGGCTTTGCTCCACCGCCAGCTGAAGACGCCTGGAATTTATAAAACTGACTTCCTGCATCTCCCCAATGACCGCAGAAAGGGCACTGCATTTCAAAGCTTCGTCCATTGCCCACATAACGTCTTTCTCTTTTAGCAGATCGATGAAGATGAAACGGTCAGGCTGTATGCCAAAAGTTTTCAGGGCCGGGGGAAATAGAGTCCGCGAAGAACTTATCCACAGCGACGTTCCCGTTGTTCCCATCAGGGGCGTCAGCAATCCGGCAATAAAGCCACAGGTAGCGGCGGCATCCTCAGCTCGCGCAGATAAAAATTCATGGATAGCTCCCAGCGGAAAAGTCGCATTGGGAAACGCATCTTTTATAGACCCAAGTCCCAGATCGGTCCCTGCATGGCTCGCCGGCCTGAAGCCTTCAAGACGCAGAATATTCGCTCTCAATTCTGCTATTATATCCGCTCTTTTCACACTCATCATGACATTTCCACTGGCTGGATACAAAGTTAAAAACTAATTATTTTAGTTAATTAAAAACTAATAAATTTAGTTTTTGAAATAATAATCCATCTTGCGCCATAATCGTAACAATTTAATATTCAGAATACTACACGAAAGTATGTGAAGTGATTTGAGAACATACGCCGGCCGTAAGTATCGAAGCTCTATTCATTTCTGAGCGCCTGGCTTGGATTGGTGGCGGCAGCCTTGAAGGACAGGTAGCTTACCGTCAGCCAGGTCAGGACCAGAACAGCGCACCCAGCGAGAATAAAGCTCCAGGGTCCGATCGTGATGCGGTCGGTGAAATTGCGCAGCCATTGCAGGATCATATAATAGGTGATGGGAACGGCGAGCAGGAAAGCGATTCCAATCAGCTTGATGAACTCACTGGAGATGATAAACACCACATGTCCGGAAGTTGCGCCCAGCACTTTGCGGATACCGATCTCTTTCACCCTCCTCTCGACCGAGAAGGAGGTCAATCCCAGCAGACCCAGGCAGCCTACGAATATGGCAAGCATGCTGAACACGCCTGTTACTTTTCCCAGTTTCGCGTCGGCCGCGTAAAGCCTGTCATAGTCCTGATCGAGGAAGGAATATTCGAAGGGAAGCCCCGGCGTAAGGGTTTTCCATTTCTCTTCAAGCTTTGACATCGCCGCAGGGATATCTTCTCCCTTGACCCGGATGGACAATTTACTCATGGCCCACTTATTAAGCGTGAAGAGGATCGGCTGAATAGTTTCGTGGAGCGACTGGTAATGAAAGTCTTTAGCCACCCCGATGACCATTCCCTTCTTTCTGTTCTGATCCACTTTTTTCCCCAGGGCCTCTTCGGGCGTCCAGCCAAAGTCTTTCGCGGCGCTTTCATTGAGAATAAAGGCAGTGGTATCGTCCGCGGGAAAGTCGCGGGAAAAATTTCTTCCGGCGGCAATGTCAATTCCATAAGCGGGCAGGAAATCGTGGTCAACGAAATTTGTGTTGATGTTAGTCGGTGACATCTTTCCGTCGGTCATCTCGATCATGGTATAGAGGTTGGTCACAGGCTGACCGGGCACGGAATGGGAGGCGGTGACCGAAACGACCTCATGGACTGATTTAAGCTCATTTTTCACGGCGTCCAGGTGGTCGCGGACAGATTCATCCCCATTGTAATAAAGAACAGTCGTGGCGTCTTTTGTGAATCCCAGGTTGGCATGACGAACGAGGTTGAGCTGCGAATAGACCAGCAAAGTACCGGATACCAGGCAGATGGAAATGATAAACTGAAGAGAGACGAGTATTCTTCGGAATGTCTGATGGGTAAACACGCCCCGGGCGGATGGCCGGAAGATCTGCAGTGGCTCGAACCCCGAGATCATCATCGCCGGATAGGAGCCGGAGAGTAAGCCGAGCAATAGTCCAGGCACAAGAAGGCCTGCCCACACGTACGACGAGTCGGGAAGGATCCCGAACGAGATCTGGCTTTCCACGAGGGTGCTAAAGGATGGCAGTGCAAGCCAGGCGAGCAAAAAGGCGAGGAAAGTGGCTGCCAGGCTCACGATGATGGATTCGCCCAGGAACTGGACGATGAGCATCCGCCGCTGGGCACCCAGCACCTTGCGCAATCCGACTTCCTTTAACCTGCGTGTAGCCCTTGCGGTAGAAAGGTTTACGTAGTTGAAGCAGGCGATCAGCAGGGTAAATAAAGCAATGGCTGACAGAATGTACAGGTTGCTGGCGCTGCCGCGTTTCCCGTTTTCCCACGATCGCGGTGTTTCAAGATAAATCCCCGTGAGGGGCTGCAGGGGAAGGTCTTCGTAATACATCCCTCCTTTCTCGATATTCCGTTCGATGAAACCGGGAATCTTTGCCCGGAGCTGTTCGATGTCGGTCCCTTCCCTGAGTAAAAGATAGGTATGGAAGCCGTTCCAGAACCATGCGCGCATTTCGTTTTCCTTGTTCGCGGAACTCCACGTGCTGAAGGAGATCGCCAGGTCGAATTGGAAATGTGAATTCTCCGGTACATCTTTCATTACCCCGGTCACCTCGTAAGATTCTCCGTCCATCTCCAGTGTTTGTCCCATCGGATCGCTGTTGCCGAAATATTTTCCGGATGTCGATTCAGTGAGCACAACGGTATGTGGTTTGGTCAGCGCCGTCTTCCTGTCGCCTTTGAGCAACTGAAAACTGAAGACGTCGAAGAGTGTGGAGTCAACGACAACTGCCTCGTTCTCGTAGAATGAAAGGTCACCCCGCCTGACGTGATACCTGCCCTCGGTAAAACGCACATACGATTCAACCTCGGGGAAGTCCTTTGCCAGCATGGGGCCCATGGGCGGAGAGCTGACTGACTGAAACAAGAGCTCGTTCTCCGTGCGAAGGTTCTCCACAATGCGATAGATCCGGTCCGCCTTGGCATGATAGCGGTCCATGCTCAACTCATGGTATACGTAGAGACTGATGAGTACAAAGGAGGCTAGCCCGACGGATAAGCCCAGAACGTTGATGAGCGAAAATACTTTGTTCTTATACAGGTTGCGGAGGGCGGTGATGAGGTAGTTCCTGAACATAAGCGTGACCTGGTTTCGGTTTGAAAAGACTGCCGTAAAAGGGTTTACTCCGAAGTTAGGAAAAGGTTAACATTAGTTGAGTTTCTTTTTAAGGGATAAAGGTGTCTCCGCGGAAGCCTGTCAGACGTGATAATGACTGCCCCGGCTTGGGTGCCGCCCCAAAAAAACTTACATCGGCGACTGGCTTTTTACGGATGATCCACGGCCGGTTATCCGGGCGTCCTGAACGATAATGGTCCCGAAAAATATTCTTTCTTGCCCTCTTTCTTGCCCGCTGAGACTGACGTTGCTTTTGGTATTGTAGTTTGCTGTATTTTACAGCCTTTTAGCGGTGATATTTAAAGTATCACTTGAGGTTACTTTTTGGGCTGCGGCTTATTAATAGTATTGTCGGAACCCCTCTAACCTATGGCAACAAAAGTACGATATCAGCACAGGAGACCCGATGTTCAGACCCGGCTGAAGGAAAATCTGTTCATCATGGCCGTCATACTCGTAATATGTCTTTGGGCCTACCTGACCCGGTGATCGGGTGATTCCAGGTCTTCGCGTGAAATGGATGATGGGCAAATCGGTCCATTAATCGCCTTTTTCCCATTTGTGCCAGCCATTTACCTCCTTGATGACGCCGCGGGTCAATTGCTTGCATGCTCCTTCCTGATCTCTCCATTGCTGTACGTGCGCCTCAGGATGAGATTGCCCCCTTCGTCGTACAATCTCCAGCTTCCGTCGCGTTTGTCGTTTTCGAAATGACCTTTCATCTTGACTGCACCCGTTGGATAATATTCGGTAAAGGCGCCATCCTTAAAACCATTTTTCAGATCCACCTCGAAGTGAACGCCGCTGCTGTCGGGGAAAAGGCTTTTGAAAGAAGTCTTGTTCAGATCCTGCACATAGATATAAGGCAGGGCCATTGGGTCGGAGCCGGCATCCCTTTGAGTCGGCTCTGCACTTTCCAACGGGGCTTGCCCGCCAGATGAATCGGTTGCCACTGACACGGCGTCGGCAACATCTTCCCCGGGAGCGGGCGCTGCATATTGTTCAGCCAGCAAGGTTTGAAATCCGGTTGTCTCGGGCACCAGCTGGAACCCGATCTGCTGGAAAGCGGTGATGTACTCCTCATTATCCTCCATTGAAACCTGGGTGGCATGATCCGCGAGCTTCTTCAGGGAATGAAAGAGGACGGGGGTGTTCAGATATACGAAGACAGAGCTTTCATCGTCAAACTCCCTTCTGAACGCGCGATACTTTTCCGACCGGATCAGGGTGTTTTTATCAAGGTAGTCGTCGATGATGCTTTCAAGGGTCTGCGGATGATTGCTGAAAATCACAAAATTGTTGATGATGGTGTAGTATGGTTTGTCGAACCGGGCAAAGAACTTACCCAGGAGGACGCGGAACAATCCTTTCATGCTCAAATAATTCACGGGATACCCGCGGTGATCGATGGTCTTGAATTTCACGGGCGTTTTTCTTCTAACCATTTTTTCGATGTAGGCGAGGTCCTTGCGTGCTTGCTCAACGTTCTGAGCTTTGAAGACCAGCGCGGTTTCATGATCCTCCCCTTCTCCGGAAGACTGCAGTTGGAGGAGCACCACCTCGTCGGCGATCCAATCGATAAAGTTTTTGCCGAGATCGATGTCGAGGTACTCTTCCACCTGCCGGATGTTCTGCCGGTAGGTCTTGTAGTCAGCCACATCTTCCTGAATTATTTTTTCAAAATTGCTGAAGAATTCCCGGAAGGAATTGAATCCCAGGGCGAGGGCAAACGCCGTCCTTTGCGGGGCGATTTCCGCAAATTCAGCAGGGCCGGCGCCGGAGACCGCGAGCGTCCTGATATACGACTCTAAAGAATCATTTATGTACGTATGCCCCGTTGCTTTCAACAGGTCGTCCTCAAGCGTAACATTCAAAGCAGTGGCATACAGCGCCTGTGACAGACTCCGGGTATATTCGCTGACGCTCGTTGTGTAGCATCCCGTAAATTCCGGCAACATCTCATAGTTGATGTAAAGTTTCATCAACCCATCGCCCGTGACTTCGTTCAGTTTGGAGAGAAAAGTGTTTTTCAACCCGAGAGAATCAGTCCGGTATGCGGCGAGGGAGGAGAGCAGGACCTCCTTACTGTAAGAGGCAATCAGGTAACTCCCCGGAAAAGAGGCGTACAGGTTTGAATTATCCTCCCTGTTGTGAAAAGTGATGAGGTCTTCCTCATCGAATTTTTCCTTTTGGATATCCAGGTTCGCCGTCGATAACTCGGAGATGTAGTCGTTCAGGAATTTTATCCCCGACGCCTGCCGGAGGTCGACCAGGAAGAGAAAGTCGTACCGGGAGGCGCCGGTCATATGGGCTGAAACGATAAGGGAACGCGACCCGATCAAATCAAACAAGAGATCGTTGTCCCGGATCAGGGAGTCGAGCTTGTTGGCGGAGGAAGTCAGCGACGCAAAATAGGAATTGCCCTGCAGGTGAGTCCACATTCCTGATCCGGAAATCTGTTTCCAGGCATCAATAGGGTTATCGGTCGTGATGCAATAAATAGCATCCGGCGGGATCAGGCTCAGGGCGTCGACGGAGATAGTGCTCCGGTTTGTGTACCATTTCACTGTTACCCACGCTGCGCCGGCGACAAAGGTCAGGGCGATCATCCATTTGACGAGCTTCCACATATTGAGTTGAACTATCTGGGTGGTCCGGGCCGAAATCAAACAGAATCCCGCAGCTGGCCCGCGATAAATATAAAGACATTTTTGATCACGAGGTTTTGCAGGAGGTTCTCTGCTTTTTTTCCCGGTATTTGACCCGTAAGATCGTTTGCCGGCGAATCACCCGAATGGAATCCGGAGCCTGACCAGTTTGTGCTTTCAAACCAGAATTTGTTGAAGGTCCGGAATATCGGGTTCCTGCGATTCAACGGAAGACGAAGCGGAAAACGGATTGTAAACAGGAAGGAAACCGGGTTCGGCTATTTCCAGTCAGAGGCATTGATATAACTCTTGATGTAGCTGTAATTCCTGGCAGTGCGATAGAGTTGTTTGTTGTTGATAACAATTCTTTGCAGAAACCCTTTCTCGACAAGGTTGTGCAGCGTCCTCATAACAAACAATAACTCCAACTTTGAGTCGAGCGACTCATGAACCTTTTCCGAACTGCACGGTCCCAGTTGACTGATGGCTTCGAGCAGTTCGAGCTCCTTGTCTGAAACCAGTACTTTATTTCTTTTCTTTGATACGCCCATCGTTCTAGATACCCGACCAACGTCGAATGGTTACATATAGTATTTAGACGTATACAAATCGAGCTTAGTTACAAAGTTGTGGTTAAATAACCTCCATCTATCCTGCACTGTCCTGATCTCCCTTGGGCTTGCACGCGATTGCGGAGTATAAAGACAAGCGTCCGGTGTACTGTCCGGTGACCGATTCCAAACATATTTGAAATACAGGACAGTCGATGATAGGTGGATGGAAATCAAAGAAACTCTTGCCGCCCGGGAAGGGGAAGCGATCAATGATGCTATTTTTATTACGTTGTTATGCAACCTTCACTGTGTGCGTGCGGTCTTATTCCAACAAGGCTGTTACAAAATGTTTTTAACCAAGCTCGTATGAAGAAAATATTCAACCTGATCCTTCTCCTTCTCCTGGTCGCGACTGTCCGGGCACAAGTTAAAGCAACGGATGAACCCTTCCTGACAAAGTCATTGTCCGCGGAGTCAATCCGGGAGATTTTCTCCCGGACGTCTGGCGGAAGCATTTCGGTTTCAGGGGTGAATGCCGGTGAAGCGCGCATCGAGGTGTTTGTTTATCCGTCCGGCAACCGGACCACATTGACAAAAGAGGAAATTCAAAAAAAGCTTGATGAAGATTACGAACTGACGGTTTCAGTGGAGAACGCGAAACTGACCGCTGTTGCCAAACAGAAAAGCTCAAGCATAAGCTGGAAGCGGGCGCTGGCGATTTCCTTTAAGATCTTTGTTCCTAAAAATGTTTCCACAGACTTAAGCACGAGCGGCGGAGGGATCACGCTGACAAATCTGTCAGGCACGCATAACTTTTCTACCAGCGGTGGCGGCCTGACGATCGACATGCTCACGGGAAAGATCCGCGGAAGGACTTCCGGAGGTGGTATCACGGTGAAGAATACGGGGGATGACATCGATCTTGCCACCAGCGGAGGCGGTATAGAGGCAGACAATTGCACAGGTAAGATCAGCCTCTCAACTTCAGGAGGACGGATCGAGTTGAGCAGCCTGCAGGGCACGATTGATGCCAGGACCAGTGGAGGTCCGGTTCGCGCAAACAAGATAAGTGGCGAGCTCGCTGTCCGCACGTCAGGCGGAAGTGTGGTCTTGCGGGACCTGGCATGCAGCGTCAACGCGCACACAAGCGGTGGAAATATGGAGGTGGCGATAAGGGAGTTGGGCAAGTTCATCACCGTTTCCAATTCCGGTGGCAATATTGACCTTGAAGTGCCGCGCGACAAGGGGCTGGACCTGAAATTGAGGGCAGAGCGGATAAAAGTGGAGGGGATGAATAACTTCACCGGTGAACAGGATGAGCATAAGATATCGGGTAAAATGAATGGTGGCGGTATCCCTGTAGACGCCAGTACTAGCGGAAGCATTAGCCTGGCCTTGCGCTGAGCGATACCCGGGATCCTGAAATATACTTCCTGAGGGCCTCGTGATGACGAGGTTCGGGGGGACATCTGCCGATAAAATGGGTGCGACGTTCGCCGGCATGACGAATGTCTGGAAGGCTCAGGATGTGTGTCATTACGCGCAAACCGGCATCTGGTTACTTTTCAGTAACCAAACAAACAAGGTCATGATTTCAACAACGGGAACAACCCAAGACCAGCTCCTGGCGCCAGAGCTGGACCGCATGCATAAGGAAACCTCGGAATGGCTTTCCTCCATCAAGCTCTGGCAGAAAGAGCTGTCGTTTTTCCAAACCATCCTGGACGGTACCGCTCACTACTTTACGACTCCTGAAGATAAAAAGAAAGTGAGCCGCTTCCAGAACCTCATTTTATACTACCATGCGGAGGTCTTAATTGAGCTGCGCACGAAGCTGCGCAACCATGAAAGCCACCTCGGCGAACTCTTCACCAGGAATGATGCTGAGGCAAACCCCTATTATTCCGAACACCCCGCTGTGATGGGTGAGCTTGAGTCGTTTTCAAAACAGTTTGCTGAATTGAAGAATGACTTTTTCAAATTCATTGAAAAGTTGAAATAGCGGCGAGATCAGAGAAGCTCAGCAACAACCTGCTCGCAAATCTTATGAGTGAGCAACAGGTCGCGATGCAGGTCGCCCGCTGATTCGTTCCCCGCAACTGCGTTCAGAAAAGCGTCGGTGATCTGCTCGAATCCCCGTTTGTGCAAGGTGCTTTGCCAGTCATTGCCCCCTTTCCCGATCGCATCGCCGTCTTTGAAGATGGTCGTGTCGGTTACATTGGTCACGCACCTCTTTTCCTCAGGAGAAAATACCTCTACCCTTTCTTCGACCGTGCCGCTATCGCGGTTCATGATGCCGATGGCAGTGATTCCGGATGTTGAATGAAACTGGATCACAACGTGATACAACCGGTTTTCAAGCTTTCTTCCCGTGATGGAGATACTTTCAACCGGAACCGGGAACAGATACAGCAACGTATCGATCACGTGAATGAAATCGTCGAACACGAACGTACGGACGTCCCCCGGCAGCGATTTCCGGTTCTTTTGCATGAGGATCATGTTGATGTCCTTCAAATGCTTCAGGCTGACGTATGCCGGGGCATAACGTCTGTTAAAGCCGGCCATGAGGATACATCCTTTCCTGTTGGCTAATTCTACCAGTTTTTCTGTGGACCCGAAATCGTAAGTCACGGGCTTGTCGACGTAAACATGAATGTTGTTTTGAAGAAGGGTCTCGACAATCTCGCGGTGCGAGGAGGTTGATGTGTGAACGAACGCTGCCTGAATTCCACTCGTGACGAGACTTTCCAGGGTCTGGTGCGCGCCTGCAAACCAGTATGACCTGGCTACGTTGCTGAGTGTTGCTTCGTTTCGCGTGAACAGGTGGACTTCAAGATCCTTTTTAGCGATCACAGGCAGATAGGCTTTCGCGGCAATATCACCCAGACCGATAAGTCCGACTTTCATAGTTTATCAGGTAAACGACAGGTCGCTTGACGGCAACTCCCCGCCGGTGTTTCAAAACGTCTGCTCCTGTTCCTTCCATGCCCGTGGTATTTTTGCAACACTTCCCCGCATCTTCCTGCTCGCGGCGATGGAGACT
>DASVOT010000832.1:0-3666 GCA_036383235.1 Chryseosolibacter sp. | reverse complement strand
GTTCCAGGTCTTTTAATTTCAGCACCCCCTCGTAGTACGCTTTGCCGAAGATGACGCCGAAGACACCCATCTCGTTCAGGCGCCGGATGTCGTCCACACCGCGAACGCCGCCGCTCGCAAGGAGGCATAGCTCAGGGAACGCATCGATAATCTCCTGGTAAAAGTCGAACGCGGGTCCTTCGAGCACACCGTCTCTGGAGACATCGGTCGATTTCAGATATTTCAAACCCCGCGAGTAAAAATATTCAAGATGCTCAAAGAGAGACAGATTGGCTTTTCGCTGCCATCCACGGAAGAGCAGTTCTTTTGACTCTTTGCTGATGACGTCCGCTCCCAACGTCATTTTCTCGCGTCCATAGGAGATGATCCACGAGGCAAAGAGTTCCGGGTCGGTAACGGCAATGCTGGCAGCGGTGATGTAGTCGGCTCCGTACTCGTACGCTTTACTAATGTCTCCGTCAGTGGAGATGCCTCCGGTAAAGTCCACTTTCAAATCCGTATGTCCTGCCACCGCTTCCAGCACGTGCCAGTTGCGTGGGCTGCCGGTCTCGGCGCCGTCGAGATCAACCAGGTGTATTACCTCGATGCCGTGATCCTGGAACCTGCTGGCAAGGTCAAGCGGATTTTCATCATAGGCTTTTTCGCTGGTCTTGTCGCCTTTTCGCATTTTCACCACTTTCCCTTCACGGATTGCAATGGATGGAATCACCTGGATCATCTTTCTCGTCGATTAAGTCAAGCGAATTTACAATGCAAAGGTGAAACATACACCTGATGAAGGAAAAACCGCCGGCCGATTGGAGAATAATTTTGCTTAAAAGCTGTTTTATTTATGGTTATTTTTGGTTTGAGGCGGATACCCTCCTTGAATTATTGATATTAACAGAGGCGCCTGCAGATCCGCTTCGCGGCGGCGCTTCAGTAATCATCGAATGCTATGAAAAGAGAGATGAAATACCTGTCGTTTGCACTGGCCTGCCTGGCGCTGCTTTGCCTGGAAGACGCCATCGGCCAGGCGAAGGTGCGGAAACTGTCGACGATCATCAATCACCCGTCGTTAAACGTTTACGCGCCCTTCATCAGCGCTGATGCGAACGCCCTTGTCTTCCTTTCCGATAATGCGGAAGATCATGCCCTCACTCCCTTTTTCAGTTTTCGCGACCGCGCCGATTGGATGGAGCCGCAGGTGCTTCCAAAAAACATCAACACACGGTTAAATTTTCTCCGGGGTTACGGATTGAGCGCTGACGGCAACACCCTGTACTTTAGCACCATGAAATCCCCGGGTGTGGGTGGATACGACATCTGCTCGAGTCAATGGAAAGGAACCACCTGGTCAAACTATGTGAATCTCGGAGGACCCATCAATTCAAAATCTCACGAAGCCTGCCCCTCAATTACTCCGAATGGCAAGACGATGTATTTCATGCGGTGTGAGAAGATGGATCAGAATAGCGCAGATCACTGTCGTATTCTGAGAGTGGACAAAAAATCGAACGGACTATGGGATGAGCCGGCAGAACTTCCTGACTACATCAACACCGGCAATTCGCAGACGCCGCGCATCATGGCCGACAGTGAAACGCTCATTTTTTCTTCGGATAAAATGAGCGGCAATAAAGGAGGGATGGACCTTTATATCACAAGGCTCACAAATAACACATGGACGCCGCCTGTGGCACTTGGATTCGTTAACACAGACAAGGATGACCAGTACGTTAGTGTGAGCGGGCTGGGACGATACCTGCTGCGCGATTCACCAGGCGCGCGGAAAAGCGAGCTGGTCGAATATCTCATTCCCCAAGAGGTACGGCCGAAGGGGATGATGAAGATCGAGGGCAAGGTTTCAGACGAGCAGGGCCAACCCGTACAAGGATATATCTCACTGGTTGACCTCGTTTCAGGCCAGCGCGTGTTCAACGGGCGGCCTAACAGTGATGGCACTTTTCTTTTGTATGCGAAAGAGGGCTCGCGATATGAATTATCCGTCGATCCCGAGCATGGGGACAAGACGTATTACTCCAGGGTCATCGATCTGACTGCGGATCCGATCCCGCAAGGGCAAAAAGTGAATGCCGTATTGAAATCTCTGAGGCCGGACGATGAATGGACACTGAGCCGGATCCGTTTTCGCGATTATTCAGCGGAAATCAATCTCGACTCTTCCGAACGTGAGCTGAAGCGATTCGTGAGAATGGCGACCGGCAACCCGGACCTGAAGTTTGAGATCCAGGTTTTGTTCGAAGGTTATCTCGAGGATTCTTTACAATCCGATGCGGATTTAACCGAAGTGCGGATTGACTCCATACCGTCCGTGTATGTAGACATCGACAGCCTCGGGCAGCTGTTTGAGCGAGATACTGTAAAGTTGAGAACGACTTATCACAACGACCGTACGGCGCGGCAGGTACAGTCAATCATCGACTACCTGGTTTCCGCCGGCGTTGACGGCGGGCGGCTTGCGGGTTATGTCAGCGTAATGCCCGCGATTACCCCGGGAGACAAAAAGACGGTGATCAAAGCGCGGGTGCTTAAAATGTAAAAGGTACTGACACAAGTGTGGTATCCCACATCAATACCATTTCAGCATCTTCGCCCGTTTTTTCAAAGGCGATGGTGAATTGTTCGAACTCCCGTTCCTGTTGGAGGGCGTGAAGATCGACCTTCAGCACATCCCTTTCCGGGTTGCGGTTCGCTTCTCCCTTCGAATTCAAACCCCATTGACCGTATTCAGAATTAAAAATGACTGTCCAGGTGTCTTCGCGCGGTATAGTCCAAAGCGAGTATTTACCGGCCTGGAGTGTTTTGCCTTCTATCTGAAGGTCTTTATTGGTTTCAAAAGTTGTTGCTTCGTTAGCGCCGGTCCGCCACACCTGGTTGTATGGAACCAGGCCGCCGAAGATCCGCCGTCCTTTCTTGGAAGGCCGATTATAAAAGACCTTTATTCGAAGGTCGCCCTGCGTAAAGATAACTTCATCTTCAGGACTGAAGGACTTGGTGTTCTTAAGCTGAATAAACCCGATGAAGGCGACAATGGCAGTGATTACAGCAATTCCAATCAGGCTGAAAATGAGAAATTTCTTCATGGCAGATCCGGGTAAAAATTAAATGCCTCTCATAAAAGCAGGGTTTAACTTAAAAACAATTTTTGTATTCTTTTTATAAAAATACTCCATTAGAACCTATTTTTACGGACTGATTAAAATCATCGCTATGCATCTTTCTGACTGGATACCGTTTTTTGTAGTCGTTCTGCTTTTTATTCTCGCTGTTATATCGCCATTGGTATTTCCGAACCGGAAGGTGAGCAAGAACAAGCACGACAACAAATTTTAGCGGTAACAAGCTCTAACGTCGGAATGAACGTTTGTGTTTTCTGCGGCTCAGGAACCGGGGCGAACGTGTGTTTTTCCCAGGCCGCGCGAAAACTGGGCTTATTGTTCGCCCAAAACTCCGTGCGGCTTGTTTATGGGGGCGGAAACATCGGGTTAATGGGAATCATTGCGGGGGCCGTCATGGAGGGTGGTGGCGAGGTGACAGGAGTCATTCCACGGTTTTTAATGGACAAAGAAGTTGGTCACACGGGCATCACCGAGCTTGAGGTAGTGGCTAACATGCATGAGCGCAAGAAGCGGATGGCCGATCTGGCCGACGCTTTTGTTGCAC
>DASVOT010000831.1:0-3043 GCA_036383235.1 Chryseosolibacter sp. | reverse complement strand
TCCTGACAACAATTCCACCGTGTCGGCGAATGAAACCAATCCCAGGCGGCACCCATCTTCAAGGTCAATGATGTTGTAACAAATGTCATCCGCCGCCTCCACCAGGAAGGCCAGCGGATGCCGGCACCAGCTGGCGGCATTGTTTTGAATCAGTCCGAGATCTTTTGCCAGGTCCGCGAACGCTCCTTCCTCTGTTTGAAAGAAGCCAAACTTCTTCTGACTGATCTTCTTTCTGTCGCGTTCCGGAAAAAAAGATGGACAGGGATATTTTGTAAAAGCTCCGAGGGTTGCGTACGTGAGCTTCAATCCAAATTGTTCCTTGTCCAAAATACGAAAACCCTGAGCATTTCCCTCAAACTTTATGAGATCATGCCATTGTTTTTCTGTGACCAGCTTTTTAAAGGACTGACCGGCGGAGTGGTGAAGGAAAAAATCCGAGATAGAATCTTCTCCCGCGTGCCCGAAAGGCGGGTTGCCGAGATCGTGGGCCAGCGAAGCGGCAGCAACAACGGCGCCGAAATCAAATAGTGAAAATTCATTCGAAAGTTCCGGATGGCGCTGAAGCACTACCTCGCCCGCCCGCTTGCCCAATGACCTGCCCACGCTCGACACCTCAAGACTGTGCGTCAGGCGCGTATGTACAAAATCATATTCAGGAAGCGGATGAACCTGCGTTTTATCCTGTAACCGGCGAAAGGGATGAGAAAATATGATGCGGTCGTAATCCTGCTCAAACGCGCTTCTCGAAGACTCGGCGTTCGAGCCGGCCTTTTGCCCTTTTCTTTTAGCTGACAGCAGGGTTTTCCAGATCATCCAGAAAGTTTTTGCAATGATAATGAAAACTATTCCCTGGTCGGTTATGCCTGCGCGAGTTTTAAGGGATCCTGACGCAACAACCGGATTAAAATGGCATACAATTCAGGAACGTGTTGCTGAAAAAGCGCCGAACGCTCGAAGAAATTTTCAATGGCGACGCTGAAGAACTCGTGCGCATCCGTGCACGCATATGGCCGGAAAAAATCGCCATCACCTTTCATCTCCCGGCAAATATCCTTCGCAAATTCGTCGAAGCGGGTGACGAGGCTTTCGTCGAAGAACTTGTACTCCTCATTGCGGATGAGGTTCTCCAGCCGCAGGGCATGGGCCATTTCGTGCAGGCCGAGGTTTACCGAATCATTCCCCTGCAGGTATCCTTCCACGAAATTTTTCCAGGAAAGGACGATGATCCCATAGCGCGGATTCACCTCGCCCTTGTGGTATCTCTTGGTGATCGTCGAATAATATTCGTCCGGATAGACGAGGATCTTGTCAAAATGCTGAAGGTATATTTGCGGCAGCCCGAACGTCAGCTGTACGGCCGAAGCGGCAATAAGCACCTTCGCCTCCAGCGTAACCTCCTTCATATGACGCGGAATGAATTGCTTGCTGTAAAGAAAATTGCAGAGCTTCCGCTCGAACTTGCTCTGATTCGCAGGGGAAAGGAGCTGATAATAGCGGAAATATTTCTGCAGGATCTCGCGATACAACGGCGGCACGGGAAGGATCCATGTCCTGATGGGCGCCGCCTTTCTTCCGGCGTACCGGTAGCCATAATGAACCTCCTGCTGAAACCGGTAAACGATGAGGACGATTACACAGCCGAGGATC
This sequence comes from Chryseosolibacter sp., assembly GCA_036383235.1. Classification (GTDB taxonomy): domain Bacteria; phylum Bacteroidota; class Bacteroidia; order Cytophagales; family Cyclobacteriaceae; genus Chryseosolibacter. Next base: position 1,396 of record DASVOT010000831.1, on the reverse strand, counting down.
AGTATGGTAGCCATCGGTTAAATTTTCCTGAGCAGGCCGTTGATCGAACAGGCGCTTACGAGCTTGTCCCTCACCTGTGAAACAGAGACCCGCTCCTGTTTCATACTGTCCCGGTCGCGGATCGTAACCGTATCATCGGCGAGCGTCTGATGATCGACGGTGAGACAGTACGGGGTGCCGATCGCGTCCTGCCTGCGATAGCGCCTTCCGATCGTGTCCTTGTCCTCGTAATAGCACTTGAGGTCGTACTTCAGATCCTCCATGATCTTTGCGGCTTTCTCCGGCAGCCCGTCTTTTTTGATCAGGGGCAGGATGGCAACTTTATTCGGCGCAAGCGCCGGCGGGATCGCGAGCACCGTTCTGTCAGTGCCGTCGTCGAGCTTCTCTTCGCGATAGGTTTTTGAAATAATGGCGAGAAAACACCGGTCCAGACCAATAGAGGTCTCCACGACATAGGGTATAAACGATTGGTTGTCGTCGGCGTCGAAGTACTGCAGTTTCTTGCCGGAGTATTTTTCGTGGCTCCTGAGGTCGAAATCCGTCCGCGAGTGGATTCCCTCCAGCTCCTTAAAGCCCATCGGGAAATTGAACTGGATGTCGCAGGCGGCGTTTGCGTAGTGCGCCAGGTTGAGGTGGTCGTGGTAACGGTAATTGTCGTCTCCGAGGCCAATGACCTTGTGCCATTTCATTCTTTTCTCTTTCCAGAACTCGTACCATTTCATCTCCTCGCCCGGCTTCACGAAAAACTGCATTTCCATTTGCTCGAATTCCCGCATCCGGAAAATGAACTGGCGGGCAACAATCTCGTTCCGGAAAGCTTTGCCGATCTGCGCGATGCCAAAAGGAATTTTCATCCTGCCGGTTTTCTGAACATTCAGAAAATTCACGAAGATGCCCTGGGCCGTCTCCGGCCGGAGATAGATCTTGTTGGCTTCTTCGGCAAGGGATCCGATCTCGGTGGAAAACATCAGGTTGAACTGCCTCACATCCGTCCAGTTGCGCGTGCCGGACACGGGGTCTGTGATCTCGAGATCAACGATCAATTGCTTCATCGCCGCCATGTCGCTGTTGCTCATGGCTTCTTTCAGGCGGGCATTGGTGTCGTCGATCTTTTTTTGGTACTCCAGCACACGGGGGTTCGTCGTGACATACATGCCGCGGTCAAAAGATTCACCGAATCGCTTCGCGGCCTTCTCCACCTCCTTCGCGATCTTCTCTTCCATTTTTGAAATGGCGTCCTCTACCAGCACGTCGGCGCGATAACGTTTTTTCGAATCCTTGTTGTCCACCATGGGATCGTTGAACGCGTCCACGTGACCGGATGCTTTCCAGATGGTGGGATGCATGAATATCGCGGAATCGATGCCGACAATATTATCGTGCAGCAGCGTCATAA
>DASVOT010000830.1:0-3503 GCA_036383235.1 Chryseosolibacter sp. | reverse complement strand
CGATGCCGCGTTTCCAGTAGCTAAAAATATTCGCTCCCGGATAATATAGCTCAAACGTCCTCGTGACGGGTTCATAGCAATAGGAGGTGAAACCGTTCGACCTGATGCGGTCGAAATCGGCGTTCGCCACCAACGATAATGCAGTGAAAACCGCCGGATTACCTCTCCTGTCCCTGTGCTTTCGCAGCACCGCAAAAAGGGCTTCATAATCATCCTTGCTGGCCAAAGTATCATAGCGGTTATAGCGCAGCGAATCACCGGAGGTCAGATCTATACCGTGCGAATTGAGCTCGTCAAAGACATCACCCGATGGCATTCTCACACTCCCCCAATCGTCTGATTCAATAACAATGAGTTTTCGGTGGGTATGCCAGCCCGGAAGGTTTAATAGTCTCTCTTTCGCGTCCCAAATGAAAGGCACTACTCTATTTTATTAAACTGATAAGCGGCACCTGGTTGTCCATGAATGGCGCAACGATCGGGTTACCGATTAGCGTAATAACGCCGGTGGTATCAAAGCCGATCCTTATTTCAACAATTATGAACAATAATGCCGCTGCAATGAACGGGACCTTAACCCATTTGCTGAAAAGCATGCGCGAATGAGCCTGGACAAAAAGAAACAGAGCAGCAAACAAAGGCATAAGCGAGACCAATTGAAATCGGATACCTACAGAGGGAACACTTGAAAAGATGTTACCAGCCGCAAACAAATATAGGCTGAACGAAAGCAGATGTGCTGCAACGGGAAGTCCGGAAAAATGCCTCCGATACCGGATGAAGACAATGGCCAACAAGACATTGGTGGCATATGTCAAGGCGATGACCCTCCCGTTCACATACCAGTTGACTTGTCTTTTTGCCAGTTCTTCCCTGGCTTCGAGATATGCGTCACTGGTGTATTTCGCCGAACGCTCCTGAAACACACCGGGTAGATAGCCCGCGTAATTCTTAAGCAGGTCGGGAGTCACTTGCGTGGCAAAAAACGACGCAAAGTAAAGGACGAATGCCACAAACAACCGGTTTCCCACCAGCAGGTGAATCGCGAGTATGATCAATGGCATCAAAAAGCTGAAATGCACGAACACCGAGCCGATGCAAAACAATACTCCCTTCGCCTTCCTCTCATTAAACAGATTAAAGAGTCCAAAAATAAAAACGTGTGCAGCCGTTGCAAACCGGAATCCGTTCATTTGCCAGATGGACACAACAAAGAGACAAGTAATCAAAAATATCAGCGCCTCCTTCCGGATCTTCTTGCGGACAAACGAAATGAGAAACGCTGCATTGCGGGAGTAGAAGTAACCGAAAATTACGCCAAAAACAGCATAGAGTATCCGCCCATCATCAGTAAAACGCGAAACAAGAAAGGTAACAAGCGGCTGGAGGACGTCGACATAGTTTGTATCCTTCTGATAGAGCATGTCGAAAAACTCTGTGAATGAAGTCGCATCCTGCCGGGAAAGCTTCTCGAGGCCCAGCACATACCGGTTCGCATCTATCTGCTGATTCGAGACGACAAACGTAAATCCGTAAAAAACAACGAAAAGCCAAAGGACATTCTTTGCCCACGCGGCCTTGTAGTTGCGAACAGCCATCACCAGGGAAAGAAAAGGGGATAAAAGCCATACCAGGTAGGCATCTCTCCGCCTCTGGGTTGCAGTACTTTGCCTGGCTAGTATGCGCGTTGTGGCTCGTACCATTCGGCGATTGATTTCTGAAAAGGCTTTACGTCTTTCCCTAGTTCGAGGAATTGGCTGCAAACATGTTCGATCCTGAACTTTTCGTAGTCATGAAAAACAAAGTGATCCGTATAATCACCATGCAGGAACTTTGTAATAACTTTTGAGCTCACTTCGTTTGATTGAAGTGAAAGGACTGGCCTGCCGACGAGATAGTAGTCAATCAGCTTACTAGGCGACTGTACTTTTACGTCAAATGAGATATTGACAAGAAAGTCCATTGTCCGTAAGATCTTTAGAAGTTCAGTGCGGGGAACCAGATCCATAATTTCAATGCGACCTTTCCCTCTCTCAACAAACGGTTGTACAATGTGGCGCTGCGGAGTGTATATCAGAAAGCGAAAATCAAAGTCAGACTCGACGAGAAATGTCAGGAATGCGGATGGATCGCGCGCGCCCGGAATAAAGGTGCCCGCGTATGCAAAGGTTGGTTTCCCATTAGGCTTATAGGTTGGCAAACGCCCTGTAGTTTCCTCAAAATTGAATCCCTGTGTGATTTCCACGATCTTGTGGTGAAACTCGGGATAATAGTTATCCTTCATGTTCAGGTTCGTGATCGCGACAAAGTCCGCTTTGCGACAGAACCACTTTTCAAAATACTTGAAGTAGAACAGCTTGCGAAAACTATCGGTCTTTTCACCCATATAAGGGTCGCCGCAGTCTGCCACCCATGTTTTTGCAATCGCGGCATTTGATGCCACCGCCCATGCGGTTCCCCAGTGCACCGGATGAGGGACGGCGATCGAAATCAAGAGATCATAGCCACCTTCTCTTTTTAAGGCATTGCGCACCATGAACATCAGCTGGATATCAGGGTATTCGAACAGAAGGTTAAGTACACGGTTAACAATTCTCTTCACCAGTGTTACTACGCGACCTCCATTCGAGATGTCAAATGACCCGAAGCGAAGGCGACCGAGCGGAAGTATCTTCACGCCATAGTTCTTTTCAAACGTGTCATGCACTCCATCATTGCGTACAGTCAAAACGGTCACGTCATGGCCCTGCCGGCTAAACTCTCTTACAAGTTCAGTCGCGCGAAATGATCGGGGTGAATTGATGGGATAAAATGTTTTGCTTACGACCAGTATCCTCTTTTTCATATCAGAAACCCACAATGTTTTCTACCACTTTCTCGCCTGCGTTTCCATCGCCGTACAGACAACCTTTAAAAACGTCGATATCCGAACGGATAAGGGTTAAGGCCTTTATGATTCTTTGGGAATCCGATCCCACAAGTACATTCGCTCCCGCATCTACGAGTTCGACCCACTCAGTCTCGTCCCGCAATGTTACGCACGGCGTCTTTTGAAAATAAGCCTCCTTTTGCACGCCGCCGGAATCAGTGGCGATCACAGTCGCATTTTTCTCCAGCTGTACCATGTCCAGGTAGCCCACAGGTTCGATAATGGCGACGTTGGACGGCAATACAATTTCAAATTCGCGAATTTTTTTTCGCGTTCGTGGATGCATAGGCCATACAAACTTTTTACGAACCTGGCTAAAAGCATCAACGATTGATGCAAGGCGGCTAGAGTTATCGACGTTTTCCGCCCTGTGAAGCGTAACAAGCACGAAATCTCGCGGGTGCAAACCAAGACGCACCAAGATATCTGACTGTTCAGACCTCTCGCGATAAAAAATGGCAGCGTCGAGCATAACATCGCCAACTTCCTTGATTTTGTCAGCGTCGACGCCTTCTTTCCTTAGATTCGCCGTGGCCGTGCTGGTCGGGGCAAGGAGAAGCGTGCTCGCGTGGTC
>DASVOT010000829.1:0-3868 GCA_036383235.1 Chryseosolibacter sp. | reverse complement strand
CCCACCCCAACCCGAATCTTGCGGACTATAAAGTTTCCCGCGATTTCATTAGCTTTAACATACTGTAAACCGCTGCAATATGAAATCCATCCCCGTTATCGCAATTTTTCTCTTCGTCTGGACGAACTCGTTTTCTCAGCAAAACTGGGATTCGATACAAGTCGTCCCTCAAAAAGTCAGAGACAACATCTATATGCTGAAGGGTTCGGGCGGAAACATCGGCGTCATAACCGGGAACGACGGTGTGGCGATGGTAGACGACCAGTTTATACAGCTTTCGAAAAAGATCAGGGATGCCATCGCCTCCCTCAGCCATGAGCCGATCCGGTTTACCATCAACACGCATATCCACGGCGACCACTCGGGAAGCAATGAATATTTCAAGCAGATCGGCTCCACCATCGTGGCCCAGGACATGGTGCGTGAACGAATGATCACACAACCGCGGGAAAAAGACGCCTGGCCCGTGATCACTTTTCCCGACCGGCTCTCGCTTCACCTGGATGGCCAGGATATTGAACTGATTCATTTTGGACCCGGTCACACCGACGGGGATGTGGTCGTATATTTCAAACAAGCGAACGTGTTCCACATGGGAGACTTGTTTGTGACCTATGGCTATCCGTTCATCGATATCTCCAGTGGTGGTTCTATCAATGGAATGATCGCATGTGTTGACCAGGCACTCACCCTTATGAACGACGAGTCCCTCGTTATCCCTGGACATGGCGACCTTTGCCGAAAAGGTGATGTCAAAAAATTCCGGGACCGCCTCGCAGATATCCGAGACCGCGTCGCTGCTGCCTTAAAGCAAGGCAAGAAACCGGAAGATCTCGGCGGCCTGGGTATCACGAAGTCGTACGACGAAGAGTGGGGCAAAGGATTTATCAAAGGAAAAGACTTCGTGATCACGGTGGCTGCCGGGCTGTCGGGAAAGCGCTAGGCTCGCTCCCCCTTCCCGGTCTTTTCGAGTTTCCATGCCGCGTATTTCTCCGGAAGGCAATGACCGCAGGGCCGGAAGCCGTTGCTCAACGCCTCATCTTCAGACGCAAAGAACACCCGGTTGATTTTCTTCATCCGCTTTCCCCGCGTGCAATTCAGCTTGCCATAGATTTTAAGCTTGCGGTTGCCCGCCAGGCGAATCGTTCCGCCATGGACCATGCGCTGAAACTCCTTTGAAGTCATATTCCCTGCGTGTTCGCCTGTGGAAGAAGAAGGCTACGCGGCATCATGAAAGATCAATCCCATGGTATAGCGCGTTCCCTTCCTTACAGGGCTTACACCATGCTTCATCTTTGCGCGGTAGTAGCCCTTTGATCCTTTGACGGGGCGGAAATTTGTGGTGAAGATGACCGCATCTCCTTTTCCAGGGGCGATCACCTCTGCGCGCGACTGCGCGCGGGGGAGTTGTTCAACGAAGACGAGCTCTCCTCCTTCATAATCCCTCCCGCGCTCCGTCAGAACGAACACCACCTGGAACGGGAAATAGACTTCGCCGTAAATATCCTGGTGTAGGGTGTTGAACCCCCCGCTTTCATAGCGCAGGACCAGCGGCGTGGGCCTGCGCTGGTTTTTCGAATGACAAAGCGCCAGAAACTCGTCAAGTTTCCCGGGATAACGTGTATCCAGTCCCAGCCGGCTCATCCATTCATTCGCAAGAGGTACCAGGTGCTCATAAAAGTTTTCCCTGAGAGACTGCACGATCGAGGGCAACGGATAATCGAAATATTTATACTCACCGAGACCGAAGCGGTATCGCTGCATGTTGATTGTACTTCGGAACAATCGTTCCTGCTCATAAAAATCGCGGATTGTGTCGCATGCTTCCGAAGAAAGGACTCGATTCACAAGCGCAAAGCCGCAGGTATCCAGGCCGTGAGCCACCTGCCTGGCGTCTGTTTCGATTGTCATTGCATTCATTTTGCAAAGATGGATGAAAGTTAAAGCGACATCAACCCGGAACTTGCGATATAAGCGCAACGCAGTACCTGTTTATTTCGTAGAATTGCCGGATATCCGGGAAGAATAGCCCCTCATCGATGCTCGTTCACACGCCAAAGGAATTTTCGTTTCCCCTTGCACTTGAATTTCTGAAACGCTCTCCCAGGGAGTTGCTCCACGTTCTGAACGGCGACGCGGTAGCCAAAGCGCTGCTGGCAAGGGATGAAGTGGTGGTTTTCAGCGTGCGCGCTGAATCACCGGATGCATTGAATATCTCCTTCCGTACGCCTCCGCCGGATGAAGAAATAAAGCAACTCGTGGCCGCTTATGTTCGCGACTGGTTTGATCTTGAAACCGATCTGAAACCATTTTACCGCATGGCCGGGAAAGACAAACTTTTGAAAGACCTGATCGTCCGTTTTTACGGATACCGCATCGTGGGCCAGCCCGATTTGTTTGAGTCACTGGTGTGGGCGGTGCTGGGGCAGCAGATAAACCTCAACTTCGCATACATGCTCAAGCAGCGATTTGTGCAGGCGTTTGGCGAGCGTACAGCAGTAGCCGACCAGGAGTATTTCCTTTTTCCCTCCCCCGGGGCGGTGGCGATCATCACCCCGGAGGTGCTCCTTCCCCTCCAGTTCTCCATACAAAAAAGTCGTTATACCATCGGGATCGCCGAAGCATTCGCCGATGGCACGCTCTCGAAGGAGAAGCTGCAACGCCTGCCGCTGCAGGACGCGAAACACGAGCTCATGAAAATAAAGGGGGTCGGGAACTGGACGGCGAATTACGCGCTGATGAAGACTTTTCATTACCCCGAGGCTTTTCCGCTCGAAGACGCAGGCCTCCACAATGCCATCAGGAATCTGACGGGACTTTCACGAAAACCGACATTGGCCGAAGTAGCGAAGCTCTTCAGGAAATACAAGGGTTGGGAAGCGTATGCTACGCTTTATTTGTGGAAGTCCCTTTGAAGGGTTTCCGGCCTTGGCCTCAGCGGCGGGCAGAAAGCCAGGCTGATCACTTTTCGCGGTGCTGTTCGAGAAAAAGCCACTGCACATGTTTGGCGAGCCCGTCAATGTCGGGATACATCGAGGCGGAATTGATGCCGAAATTATGAAGACGCCGTTTGCATTCGCCAAAGCACCTGCTCTCGATCCTGATCTTGAACAGTCTGTCGCGGTAGTCCCTGTTGTGCTCAAAGGGCACGAATTTCTTTCCCGAGTCGGATTTGTGAATCGTAAACCATCCGAACTGGGAGGATATCCGCTTGGTGATGTGATTCGGCTTGAATACTTTATTCCCGGCGCCGCTGAAAGGGTCTTTGTCCTCGGTGGAATTGATGACATCCCCGGGCGGTACCTTAAACCCCCAGACAAAGGAATATTCAGAGATGGCAAAGTCTGCTTGCGGCGACATGGAGAACCACAGCGCAATGAGCGGGTTTTCAGTCCAGTCGAGCAGCCGGGTGGCCATGCCATGGTGCTGGGCGAGCGCCAGCCAGTCCCATGAATTTCCGGGATGGTAGTCAATCAGGTGAATGCTGCGTCTCTTGAAATCCTCCAGCATCTCGCGCTCGATGTGTTCCACGTCGGGGACGTTATAGCGTGCGATCTTGGGCAACAAGGTTTTATCCTGGTTCTGCCCCCGGTAAAGAATGAACTGGTCGTCAGGAATACCGAGGATGATGTCCTGGTATTCTTTGAAACTTGAGACTGTAAATGTCTGATATCCCTCTTCCATTTTTAATGCAATAAATCGCCGTCGCCATACGCATCACCATGCGTTCCCTCGCCTGCCGCAGGGTCATTACGTCTGTCCACGTTAATGCGCAAGACCGCGCAGGTAGGCGAGGCTTTGAGGGATCTGGCTGACGGACCGGGAGGATTCATCATCAATGAAGAAATGTTTTACCCCCGCTTTTTTC
>DASVOT010000828.1:0-2977 GCA_036383235.1 Chryseosolibacter sp. | reverse complement strand
ACTGGTCTTTCACGTTCATCCCGGCTTTTTCAAAAATGATGGGAGCGTAAAAGAACACGGCGTTCGCGCCGGATATCTGCTGAAACACAGCCATCGTGATGCCGAGCACCACCACGAACGTTACTCCGTGCCGGAAGAGGTCGGAGAGCTTTCCTTTCACTTCGCGGCTCAGGCCCGTCTCGATCGCCTGCAATTCTGATCTTACGTCCGCTCCGCCGTTGACTCTCTTCAGAACGTCCCCTGCCTCTTTAACAAAACCCTTGCTCGCGAGCCAGCGGGGGCTCTCCGGCACGAGGAAAATACAAAGCAGGAAAAGGCCGGCGGGAACAGAGCCGGAGGTGAACATCCATCGCCAGTTGTTGTCTGTGTCAGCGAGGAAGTAATTTATAAAGTAGGCGAGTAAAATGCCGATGACGATGGTCAGCTGATTGACAGATACCATCCGGCCCCTCACGTCGGCGGGACTCACTTCCGCAATATATAAAGGAGACAACATGGAGGCCGCGCCCACGCCAATGCCGGCGACCATGCGCCAGAAGATCAGCATGTGATAATTTGGCGCCCACCCCATCAGCACGGAAGAAACCGTAAAGATCGCCGCCGCCACGATGAGCATGGGCTTTCTTCCAAACCGGTCCGTTGCATAACCGGTCAGCAGTGTCCCGATAATACAACCTACATAGAGGCAACTTCCGGTCCAGCCCAGCTGTACTTCGGTCAGCCCGTAATAGGGCCTGATGAAGGGGATCGTTCCCGAGAACACAGCGATATCAAAGCCGAACAGCAGTCCGCCAAAGGCTGCGATGAGGCTGATGAAGGTTATATAAAAGGAGTTCGTTCGCATGTACCGGAAACGTTTGTTACAAAAGTCACATGCGGACCCCTATCAATGAATGGAGAAAAAAATTTTAAAGATGGACTTTCTTACGGTGAACGGTAAGTGGCGACGCGGCGTTAATGTCTTTTGTTGCGGTATTCGACAGGAGAAACGCCCATGATCTTTGTGAACATCCGCGAAAAATAATAGGGATCTTCTATTCCCAGCTTGACGGATATTTCATTGACCCTCAGGGATGTGAACTGCAGGTACTGGCAGGCGTGCTGGATCTTGAGGTGGTTGAAGTAAACGATCGGCGAGTAGCCGGTCTTTTTCTTGAAAATGCTGGAAAAATGGGAGACGGATAGATTAATTGATGATGCGAGGGCCTCCAGGCTGAGCATCTGCTCGAGGTGCTCCTGCATGTACTCGATGGAAATGTCGACCATGTCCTTCTCCGCCTTGTGGTGCACGGAAGTGAATTTATCGAAGAAACTGAGGGAGGTGAGGAAATACCCGAAGCTCGCACTGCTGAACACCAGGTTGTCGAGGCTATAGCCTGATTGAAACGTCTGATAGATGGAATCGAACAGCCTGATGCGCTCGTCGACGAATCCGGCATAATTGACAAAACTCTTGTGTTGTTTCGAGAGCAGCGACGCGAAATACGACGCCTGGATTCCCTTGAAATGCGCCCAGTAGATCGTCCAGGGCGTGGCATCATCCGCCCCGTACGTATGGGGCATGTCGGCCGGAATGATCAGGTATTCGTTGGGTTCGACCTTGAAAGTGCCGGACGGAATTTTCAGCCATCCTTTCCCCTCCTGGCAATAGATCAGCACATTCTGGGCAATGCCCATCGGCCTGTCCCTGTAATGGTACTTTGCCCGGGGATAAAAACCGATATCGGTAATGTACAGCGAGTTAACGGGAGGCGTATACGCACAAACCTCCAGTATTTTCTTCGGAAGTACAATCGCCCGTTGCCCCTCAAAGCCCTCTCTTTTCCTGATCATTTCCCGAACTCAAAAACGGCCACGCAAAAATAATATTGTCCAGCAAATGCGACATTTAATCCATTATGGATGGCCGAATAAGCGGATATTTTTGCTTAAAAACAATCGTTTTAGATGAAAGCTGAGCATGTTGTAAAGGTCTGGGAAGAAGCAGTATCCATCCCCACATACGGTGTGGGAAAACCGGAAAAAAATCCAATATTTCTTGAGAAGCGCGTCTACCAGGGAAGCAGCGGCGCGGTGTACCCCCACCCGGTTATTGAAAAAATACACGATGAAAAATACGATAAGGTTTACCGCGCTCTGTTCCTCGAAAATCAATACCTGAAGATCATGATCCTGCCCGAGCTGGGTGGCCGCATTCAGATGGCGTTCGACAAGATCAGGCAACGCCATTTCATTTATTATAACCAGGTGATCAAGCCGGCGCTCGTCGGCCTCACCGGTCCCTGGATCTCCGGAGGCATCGAGTTCAACTGGCCCCAGCATCACCGCCCCAGCACCTTCGAACCCGTTGATTTTACCATTGAAGAACACGCCGACGGCAGCAAGACTGTTTGGACTAGCGAGGTCGAGCGGATGTTTCACACCAAGGGAATGGCGGGCTTCCGGCTTTACCCCGGCAAAGCGTACCTGGAGATCAATGCGAAACTCTACAACCGCACCCCGTTTTCCCAAACGTTCCTGTGGTGGGCCAATCCGGCGGTAAAAGTAAACGATGAGTACCAGTCGATCTTCCCTCCGGATGTTCACGCCGTGTTCGACCATGGAAAGCGCGACGTGTCGGAATTTCCCATCGCCCGCGGAACGTATTACAAAGTAGACTATTCCGCGGGCGTCGACATCTCCCGCTATAAAAACATACCGGTTCCCACCTCCTACATGGCCATCCGCTCAAAGTATGATTTTATGGGAGGATATGAGCACGATACCAGGGCAGGACTCCTGCACGTCGCCGACCACCACGTATCCCCCGGGAAAAAACAATGGACCTGGGGCAATGGCGAATTTGGAAAAGCATGGGACAGAAACCTCACCGATGAAGACGGCCCATACATCGAGCTGATGACCGGCGTATTCACCGACAACCAGCCGGACTTTTCCTGGATACAGCCATTCGAAGAACGGACGTTCACGCAGTACT
>DASVOT010000827.1:0-1712 GCA_036383235.1 Chryseosolibacter sp. | reverse complement strand
CTCGTGCCCTACTTGAGAAACATTGTGCTTATCAGAAACAAAGTACAATAGGCCATCCGTTGTAGTTTCGGTTGTTGATTTGAGTCTTTAGGGGTTAGGTATCCGGCTCTGGCCGCGGACCAAAAACCGGAAACCAGGAATCAACTTCCTTTTCTTCTGGACATTTCCTTCCTTGCTTTTTCTCTGGCCTGTGCTTTCGGCCGTTCGCCCATCTGCCGGCCGGAGCGCTCACGCATATTAGCCGACATCTTTTCCCTGAAACGCTCCTGGGTTGCATACCGTTTTCCATCCATGTCCAGGCATTCCCCGTTCAGCAGCACCCTCTTTTGCTTACCTTTCTGATAGGTGCCGTCGGGATTCACCGTTATCCCGTTTGCAAGCCTCAGCTGCTCCGTGATTCTTGCCTCCTCGTTGTTGCGGACTCGGTACAGCTGACCGTTCTTAAACGCGATGTGTTCCTGCTGTCCGGCCTCTAACCTGCTGGCGGCGTGCTTTTGAAACTGTTTTTCAGAACGGTACATATTTCCTTCCATATCCAGGCATTGGCGATCTTTCATTTTCAACTGCCTGCCCGTGTTGGTCTGGTAACTGCCGTCGGGATTCACCAATGTACCATCGTTAAGTACGATCCGGTCATGCAGCCGCGTGCGGTACTGATCAGTGACCTGGAATACGACGCCATTCTCATAATAGAGATGATCGCGCAGCTGGTCTCTGTCCTGAGCACCCAGTGTCAGTACCATGATTACAAACGCTCCTGAAAAAATTAACTTTTTCATGATTCTCGGGTTATTTGATTTTGATTTTTTAGACACGGCCCGGGTCAGCTCTTTGTGAAGCCTCCGGGCTTACATGCAAAGGTGGCCTTTCAGGCCGGGGATTGAAATGACAGGCCTCTCCGTTGCGGATGATTGTTATCGAAGCGGCGGCTGGTAGAGTTTGAATAAACTGACAGTTGCAGTTGACAAACTCAAAAAGGAACTCTTTCTTTTTTTGTAGCAGGACAGGGCACCTATCGGAAATTCTGTTTGACTCCTGACGATCTCAGCTTCGATGAACTTCCGCGAAGTGAAAAACTTCCCGGAACTTTGAGTTTGGGGTTGTCGCTGCCGCGGGTTTCAAAATGGTACCGGGTTCCAGCGCCCAGGTAAAAGGGCTCCGGGAGGTTTCAGCCGCGTTACCTGATTCTTAACATGCCCGCATTTATCGCCACCACCACTGTGCTGGCGCTCATGAGCACGGCGCCTGCGGCGGGGCTGAGCATGATGCCGGCGCTGTACAAGACACCCGCGGCAAGCGGAAGCGCAACAAGATTATAGCCGGTAGCCCATCCGAGGTTCTGAATCATCTTTCGATAGGTCGCTCTTCCGAAGACGATGAGGTTCGCGACGTCTTTTGGGTCGCTGTTCACAAGGACGATATCCGCCGTTTCCGCGGCGATATCCGATCCGGAGCCGACGGCGATACCGACATCCGCCTGCGCGAGGGCGGGGGCGTCGTTCACACCGTCGCCGGTCATGGCGACGAATTCACCTTTAGCCTGAAGGTCCCTGATCTTTTCCAGCTTCTCGTGCGGAAGCACGCCGGCGAAGAATCCGTCCATGCCGAGCGCATCGCTTACCGACCGCGCCACGTCCTTGTTGTCTCCGGTCAGCAGGAGCGTTTGGATATTTTGCGAATGAAGAATCCGGATCGCGGCCTCCGACTCTTCC
>DASVOT010000826.1:0-2976 GCA_036383235.1 Chryseosolibacter sp. | reverse complement strand
GAAGATGTTCAGGCCAATGGCTCAGACGGTGAGCTTTGCCGTGCTGGGCGCGCTGGTCCTTTCACTCACGTATGTGCCCATGTTGTCAGCGCTGATCCTGAAAAAGAACATCCGGGAAAAAACGGACCTATCGGATCGCATCATGAAGGGATTGCAGCGGCTCTACCAGCCGACGTTGCATAAGGCGCTGAATAGCCCGATGGTTACTCTGTTCAGCGCCATGGCCCTACTCGCCCTGAGCGTCTTTGTGTTCACCCGGCTCGGTGGCGTGTTCATCCCGCAACTCGAGGAAGGAGATTTCGCCATGCAGATGACCTTGCCGACCGGTTCGTCCCTTGAGGAGAGCATCCGCACCTCCACGCAGGCGGAAAAGATCCTGCTCGAACATTTTCCGGAAGTAAAGCAGGTTGTCTCCAAGATCGGAACGGCGGAAATCCCCACCGATCCCATGTCGGTGGAGCTAGCGGATATCATGGTTGTTCTCAAGGACAAGGAAGAGTGGACCTCCGCTGAAACCCGTGAGGAACTTGTCAGGAAGATGGAGCGGAAGCTTTCCGATATCCTCGGGGCATCGTTCGATTTCACCCAGCCCATTCAGTTGAGATTTAATGAGCTGATGACCGGCGCGAAAACAGATGTAGCCATAAAGATCTACGGCGAAGACATGGCCATTCTTCACGACAAGGCGGTGGAGGCAGCCGCCATCGCCGCGGGAGTCCGGGGCGCTGCCGACGTCGTGGTGGAACAGACAGAGGGTCTTCCCCAGCTGCTCGTGCAGTACAACAGGCAAAAGATCGCGCAGCATGGGATTTCGATTGAAGAGTTAAACACGGTCATCCGTTCGGCCTTTGCCGGCGAGCAGGCGGGCGTCGTATTCGAAGGCGAAAGAAAATTCGACCTCGTCGTGCGGTTGAGCAAGTCGATGCGATCGGATTTCAATCTCAGCCAGCTTTTTGTCAAAAACGCGAGCGGTCAGCTGGTGCCTGTCACCGAGCTGGCACAGGTAAAAGAGTCAGTCGGCCCTGCTCAGATCTCGCGTGACAACACGAAGCGGCGTGTTACACTGGGGATCAACGTTCGGGAACGCGACGTGGAAAGCCTTGTGAACGAAATTCAATCGAAATTGTCAGAGCAGCTGAGGCTGCCTCCAGGCTACTATATCACCTACGGTGGCGACTTCGAAAATCTTCAGCAGGCCAAACAACGGCTGTCGATTGTAGTACCGCTTGCGCTGGTGCTCATTCTGGTACTGCTTTATTTCACTTTTGGCTCTTTCAAATACGCGTTCCTGATCTTCGTCGCCGTACCGCTTTCCGCTATTGGCGGGATTTTCGCGCTCTGGATCCGCGACCTTCCTTTCAGTATTTCGGCAGGCGTTGGATTTATCGCCCTTTTTGGCGTGGCGGTATTGAATGGCATTGTGCTGATCAGCTACTTCAACGAATTGAAAGCGCAGGGTAACATGGCACTGGAAGCCGTGATCATCAAGGGCGGGATGGTGCGGTTGCGACCGGTGATCATGACTGCCTCTGTGGCCGCGCTCGGTTTCCTTCCCATGGCCATCTCCACGACCGCGGGAGCTGAAGTACAAAGGCCCCTGGCAACGGTTGTCATCGGCGGCCTGATCAGCGCGACGTTGTTGACGCTGCTTGTGCTGCCGGTGTTGTACCGGTCAGTGGAAAAATATTCGGTGAGAAGAAAGAGACGAGCGGTATCGCCTGCGTTTCTCATCCCGATTTTTCTCCTGGCGGGCATCCCCGCGTTTTCACAGGAACAGAAACTTTCCGAGGACGACGCCGTCGAGCTGGCGCTGAAGCAGAATCCACAGGTCAGGATTTCCGAACTGGAGAAGCAGGGGCAGGACTACCTGCGCAAAGGTGCGGTGGCCTTGCCTGCCACTGCTGTGGGAATGCAGTACGGGCAGATCAACGGGTCGGCGCGCGATCCATACCTCCACATCATTCAGAGTGTTGGAAGCATACCCGCGCATCTTCAGCGGCTGAAAGTGTATAACCTCCGGGTAAACGTCGCAGACTACCAGCTGAAGCTTGCAACGCGCGATGTAAAGTATCAGGTGCGGAAAGCCTGGCACCATTGGCTGTACCTTCGCCAGGTGCTCAAGGAGATCGATCGTCAGCTGGCGCTTTATCAGAACTTTGAAAGCCGCGCCGACCTCCAGTACCGGCTCGGCGAGAGAAGCCTTCTGGAAAAAAAGCTCAGTGAGAACAGTTTATACGAGCTGCGCAATAATCAGATCCTTCGGGCGGAGGATCTTAAGCAGGCGATCGCTGACCTCCATTATCTCATGGTGACCGACGAGGATTTTTCGCCCATGGAAGACACGCTTATCAGCCTTCACCTGCCTGCCCTCGGCGCGCCGGGTGAACATCCTGCCATCGCCCTGCTGCAGGAGCAGGTGAAGGCGGCGCAGGCGGAAACCAATCTTCAGAAATCGCTGATGTTCCCCGAAATCAAAGTAGGATACTTTCGCCAGACGATCACGGAGACGGATATCCGGTTAAAGGGCCTTCAGGGATGGACGGTTGAAGTTGCGTTCCCACTCTGGTTCCGGCCGCAGCAGGCGAGCATCCAGCGGTCTAAAATATCGGACATGCAGGCGCAGCAGGCTCTTGCGCTCGGTAGGCAGCGGTTGAACATCTCCCTGGTGAAAGCGCTGTCGGAGCTGGAAAAATACAAGAACCTTCTCGCCTATTATCATGAACAGGGGCTGGATCAGGCAAACGTGATCCGGCGGACGGCGACCTTGCAGATGGAGGCAGGCGAGATCGATTTCTTCCAGTACCTGCAAAGCCTCCAACGGTATAGCCAGACGCGCCTTCAATATCTGGAGACGCTGCGCAATTATAATCAGAGTGTTATCGAAGTAGAATATTTAAGCGAATCGTTATGAAACTAAAAAATATTTCAACCGCCGCCGTTTTTCTTTCCTTGTTTGCCTTTGGTTGCACCCGCGTC
>DASVOT010000825.1:0-3235 GCA_036383235.1 Chryseosolibacter sp. | reverse complement strand
CAATGGCCCCTTCCAGTAAGTTTCCGTTACCTGAAGCGGCTATTGCCGTGAGATTCTCAAGCGCCTCCGCGACGGCGCGATCGTCGCGCGCAGACTTCAGATCCTTCAGCCTCTCTATCTGTTCC
The DNA here is from genome assembly GCA_036383235.1 of Chryseosolibacter sp. Classification (GTDB taxonomy): domain Bacteria; phylum Bacteroidota; class Bacteroidia; order Cytophagales; family Cyclobacteriaceae; genus Chryseosolibacter. Next base: position 3,110 of record DASVOT010000825.1, on the reverse strand, counting down.
TGACGCACCGCCGAGTGATCGATCTGGCGAATATCGAAGTCGGGTTTTTCGTTCACCTGAAGTTTATTCACGCCGACAATTACATCGTGGCCCGAATCGATCCGGGCCTGTTTGGCGGCGGCCGCCTGTTCGATGCGCATTTTCGGAATTCCGCTCCCGATCGCCTGGGTCATGCCGCCCAATCCTTCGATTTCCTGGATCAGCCCCCACGCGGTGTGCATCAATTGTGCCGTAAGGGATTCAATATAATAGGATCCCCCCAAAGGGTCAACCACGTGCGTGACCCCGGTTTCGTTTTCTATGTAGAGCTGTGTGTTACGGGCGATCCGCGCGGAAAACTCCGTGGGCAATGCAATTGCCTCGTCAAGGGAATTCGTATGTAGCGACTGTGTGCCTCCCAGTACGGCAGCCATTGCTTCGATGCAGGTACGCGTGACATTGTTATACGGGTCCTGCTGCGTGAGACTCCACCCGGAAGTCTGGCAGTGCGCGCGAAGCGCCATCGACCGCGGATTTTGAGGATTGAACGATCGCACGATGGCGGCCCATAGAACTCTTGCCGCCCGCATCTTGGCGATTTCAACGAAAAAGTTCATTCCGATTCCCCAGAAGAAGGAAAGCCTCGGCGCAAAGTCATCGATGGCGATGCCCGCTTTGATTCCGGTGCGGACATATTCCAATCCGTCCGCAAGCGTGTAGGCAAGTTCAAGGTCGGCGGGCGCGCCGGCTTCATGCATGTGGTAGCCACTGATGCTGATCGAATTGAATTTCGGCATTTCCCGGGACGCATACGCGAAGATGTCCCCGACGATGCGCATAGACGGGCCGGGAGGGTAGATGTAAGTGTTGCGCACCATGAACTCCTTGAGGATATCGTTTTGAATGGTACCGCTTAGCTGCTCCGGCCTCACGCCCTGTTCTTCGGCTGCAACGATGTAGAATGCCAGGATGGGGATAACCGCTCCGTTCATCGTCATGGACACCGACATTTTTTCGAGTGGAATGTTGTCGAAAAGGACTTTCATATCCTCCACTGAATCGATTGCCACGCCCGCTTTGCCAACGTCGCCTTTTACGCGCGGATGATCGGAATCATAACCGCGGTGTGTGGCGAGGTCGAACGCAACCGAGAGGCCGCGCTGCCCTTCGGCCAGGTTCTTGCGATAGAATTCATTGCTTTCTTTTGCGGTCGAGAATCCGGCATACTGGCGGATGGTCCAGGGCCGCATCGTGTGCATGGTGGCATAAGGCCCCCTGAGATAAGGCGGTATCCCTGCCGTGTATCCTGCAAGAAGGCCGGCCCCGTCTGCGCTCCCCGAAGAAGCGGAGCGGGCGGCAGCTACGGGTGAGAATTGATTGTAGCGAATATCGGAAAAATCAGGTCGTATCATCGCGCGCGGCTTTTTTGTTGAAACAACGTCCACGCTTTTTCAGCGATCGAATCCGTCATGCTCTCGATGGCGAATGCGCCGGCAGCTGCGTCGGCGATGCGGTCAAAGAAGGATTCATATCGAAATATATTCGCCACGTTGGTGGACCACCGCGAAGCAACGGCCGACGTTCCGTCGTCGCCGACTGTGAGCGAGTCACACCCGCCCAGGATGGCGGCCATCGCAGCATAGGTTCCTTTCAGCATATTTTCACGCGGCGCGTAGCGAGCGTCAACGGCGGCGACTGAATGTGCGTGGAGGTGCAGGTCGGCAGGGTTATAGTTGTTCTGACTATAAGCACGGCCAACCTGGAGCCACAGCATCCGAAGTGCGCGGAGCCCGGCTACGGCTTCAAGGAGCGAGGCGTCGGCGGCAACGGAAAACGAAATGGAGTTAAAAACTTTTTCCGGGTCAGATTTTTCGGCCAGTCGCTCAAACGTCTTGACACCCTCCAGCAGCGCCTGGCAAACCAACTGGGCCGGTGGTGCTGCAGGGATGATCAATCCCAGCCCTTTGAAGTTTTTATGTGCATTAAGAAAATAATCCCAATTGCCTTCTTTGGGAATGGATTCCCAAAACAAAGCGCCGCTCACAAGGGCGGGTTGGGATTCCCGTTGTATAAAGTCTGAGAGCGCATTCAGGATGAGTGTGTTGGCGTTTAAGCGGAGGGCGAGAAAGACGCGAGGCAGCAAGATGCCTTGAAGCAGAGCGTGCAGATCCGTTTGCGCGGAGGGCGTGAGATCGAACAGCACGCCATCAGCACCGAGGGCAAGGTGGTTTAAAGAATTATGATTTGCGGTTCTCTCGTTGGAGACGTGAACAGCCGGAAGATTTTTCCAGGGGCGCGGGGATGGGTCACTGCTTCTGTGAAACGCCTTTAAATGGTCAAGGCCGGCAAGATTTTCCGGATCATAGTAAGGTAGGAATAAAATATCGTCTTTCCCATGCCATGAAAGGGTTTCGATGGGATTTTTTTTTTGCGTTTCGAGCGCCGCCATTTTCACCCAATCTTTTTTTGAGGATTTCGGAAAAAATTCCTGTAAAATTTTGTCGAAAGATTTGTCCTCCATGATCAAAGTGAACAATTAAACTCAATTTTAGTCAAGATTTCCTCATTCATTCAGGTTTCAACGGAAATAATGATAGTAATTTTTTTTTCGTAAAAAACAAGAGGCGGCCCCCTTGTTTTCATGACCTCTTTTTTTACATCTTTGTCTCCCTTGTCCACCACAGGACGTCACTTCAAGAATTCAGAGCTAAATGGAAGTCAGCTGCGGCACAGTATGGAATGATTGTCTCGAAGTAATTCGATTGAATGTAGAGGCAGAACACTTCAATACATGGTTCAAACCCATTCATCCGCTGCGCGTTGAAGGCGAAGTGCTCACCATCCAGGTACCGTCCCAGTTTTTTTACGAGTGGCTTGAAGACAATTATGTTTCTGTACTTAAGAAAGCCATCAATACTGTGCTCGGTCCATCGGGCCGGCTGGAGTATTCCGTTGTTGTAGACAGCGGCAGCCAGGTCGCGCCCCCGGTGGCGGTGAATTATCCCGCTAATGGAATCGGAAACCGGCGCGGCGTAGCTGGCCCGGGAAATTTTGGCAGTGATGATTATTCACCCTTCACGTTAAAAGCCCTTAACCCTCAAACAGTTAATTCCAGGCTTAACCACGCCTAT
>DASVOT010000824.1:0-1854 GCA_036383235.1 Chryseosolibacter sp. | reverse complement strand
CGGATCTTTATCTGCGATGGTGACCGCCGCGGCGATCAGTCCGCCGTTGCAGACCTGGTTCCAGTTCTTGGTTCCATTGACCCAGCCCGGGACGCCCTTTTCAGGAAAACTGGGTTTGATGCCTTTTTCGATGAGGGCTGTTTTTGCGAGCGCCACCGTTGATTTGGGCAACGCCTCCCCTGCCCAGTCCAACGCTATGGATACTGCAAGCGACATCTCCGCTACGTCGAGAAAATGCGATGGATTCCAGTCGGAAAAGTTACAGATGGCCTTCAACTCCTCGTCTATGCGCCTGGCGACCGCGGGATCCTTTTCGATCCGGTATACGATCCCGAGGATATTCATCCGGTACAGCTCTTCGCGCGAAACACCCAGCAGCCGGCGACCTTCCAGGGTCCGCGTCAGCAAAGGTTCCTTCAGGACATTCTGCGCGTTGAGCTTGATGGCGGCATAATAGTTTTTTACCAGGGCGTCGGATTTAACTTTACTCTTCAGCTTCTTCTCTATGGCAGGTGTGAGAATGAGACGCGGACTCGATTTCCTAAGCTTAGCCTGAAGGTATTTCACCGTGAACGGATTCTCAAGTTTCAGGGGATCGGGGGTTTCGCGTGCAAACGAAGATTCAGGAATGGTGACGAGCGCGCCGCAACTGATAAGAATGAGTAAGAATTTCATATGAGCACAGTTTTAGATGAAGGTATTCCGGGGTCGCGTTTCGCCAGATCACTCCGGGCATGGAGACAATTTTGAAAAAATCGGGGTACATCCCGCTGAAAATTACAGGAGAGGCTAAACGATTAACAGGCGGTCGGGGAAGGTACGGCCCGACCGCCTGGCCTATTCCGCAACTCTGTCACTATGTGCCGCATGCGCCAGCAAGGCCCGCATCTGCTCGCGCACCTTGCGATACGCCGGGTCGGCGGCCAGGTTCCTGTATTCATAGGGATCCTTTCGCTGATCATAAAGCTCGGCTCCCGCTCCGCCCCATTCCGTATAGCGCCACCGCTCCGTTCGCACGCTGCGTCCCATGATGTTTTGCCTGGGCCTGAGTACCTGCGTATAAGCTGCGCGGGCCCACTTTGAATTCGGCTTGTCGAGCAGCGGCATCAGGTTCGCGCCATGTAGATAAGGAGGCGGCTCCAGGCCGCACAATCGCGTGAGCGTGGGGTACAGATCGACTAATTCAACCACACGCCTGCAAACCTGTCCCTTTCCTGCGGCGCCGGGAACGGAAATCAAAAGGGGAACCCTCGCGGCTTCCTCGAACAGGCTCTGTTTCATCCACTGGCCATGCTCGGTCAGCATGTAGCCGTGATCGCTCCAGAAGACGACAATCGTCTTGTCGGCGAGACCCGTTTCCTCCAGTGCATCCAGCAGCTTGCCAAGCTGGGCATCCATAAATGTGATGGACGCGAAATAGGCGCGGATTGCTTCCCTCCTTTGATCCTCCTTCAGTCCCCAGTATGGCGGCGTCGTAAAAAATGCAGGCTCGGGAATATTTTTCAGGTGATCCGCCGGCTCAACCGGTAACGGGATTTTCTCCGGCGGATAAAGATCAAAATATTTTTTCGGCGCGATATAGGGGCAATGAGGTCGGTAAAAACCCGCAGCGATGAAGAACGGTTGATCTTTATGTTCTTTTATCAACCGGATGGCCTCAAGGGCGACCTTGCCATCCGTCTGTTCTTCATCGGCGCCTTCCGCCTGGAACCACGCCAGCGCGCTGCCGAGACCGCGGTCGGGCGTATAATTCGTGAGTTGATCCTCCACGTCCTTGTCCCTGCCCCTGGGATTGACAACCTGGTCCCACGATTGCGGGTCATCCAGTCCGCTCGTTCCGATGTCACCCGGGAC
>DASVOT010000823.1:0-4811 GCA_036383235.1 Chryseosolibacter sp. | reverse complement strand
ATTAGTGGATGATATCCGCCGAAAAGTAGCACAAAATCTTTCCCATTAGATGGCTGGCAAAGCGATCATCTTTTCAGCCCCTTCCGGTTCCGGAAAAACCACCATTGTTAAACACCTCCTCCAAAAAAATCCTGACCTTGGATTCTCCATTTCAGCTTCAACCCGCGATAAACGCGGCAGAACGGAGCAAAACGGTAAGGATTACTATTTCCTCACCCCGCAGGAGTTCAAGAAAAAGATCGACAACGACGAGTTTGTCGAATGGGAGGAAGTCTACGAAGGAAATTTTTACGGCACCCTTAAATCAGAGATTGAACGGGTATGGAAAGAAGGAAAAAATGTGATCTTCGACGTCGACGTTAAAGGCGGGCTCAACCTCAAAAAATATTTCGGCGACAAAGGCCTCGCCATCTTCGTAAAAGTACCCTCGCTCGAGGTGCTGAAGGAGCGGCTACATGACCGCGGTACCGAAACGCCGGAAAGCCTCTCGAGAAGATTGTTCAAGGCGCAGTTTGAAATGGGATTCTCCGACCGGTTTGACGTCGTGCTCGTGAATGAAAACCTCCAGCGCTCCCTGGCCGAAGCGCAGCGCCTGTACGATAATTTTAAGGACAAATAACGTCAAAAGGTTATATTCGTCCCGAGTTCCACAATTTCGAAGCCTTGAAAATCGGTCTCTTCTTTGGCTCTTTTAATCCCATCCACATCGGGCACCTGATCATTGCCAGTATCATGGCCCAGACCACCGACCTCCACAAAGTCTGGCTGGTGGTATCACCTCAGAATCCGTTCAAACCCGCCAAAGGACTGCTTCATGAATTTGACCGGTATGACATGGTGCGCGCCGCCGTCTATGACGACTCCAGGATCGAAGCGTCGGACATCGAGTTCCATCTGCCGAAACCAAGCTATACCATTCATACCCTCGTCCACCTGAGCGAAAAACATCCTGATAAGGAATTCAAAGTCATCCTGGGCGAAGACAACCTTGTCAATTTTGTGAAGTGGAAAAACCATGAGCGAATCCTCGGCGATTACGGCCTGTACATCTATCCACGGCCCGACGCGCAACCATCCCAACTTAAAACGCATCCTAACGTTAAATTCGTGGAAGCGCCCATGATGGATATCTCCGCGACGTTTATCAGGAAATGTATCAGGAACCGGCAATCCGTTCGTTATCTCGTACCCGATGTTGTGGAGGAAATGATCAGGACCAGAGGGTTTTATCTGTAAGTCGATGATGTGAAGCGACCCCGGGCGCGAACAACTTAACGCAACTCAATTGATCTCAGCTGCCGCTAACCGGCAATTTAACGTTAAACACTACAGGAAGATTATTCTGATCGTCCTGCTTTTGCTGGCCTGGTGTTTCGCCGCATCTCCTTCCGTCGGGCAGACAAGCGGAATCCATGGCGTCATTTCCGATGAACGCGGAGCGCCCCTCGCCTTCGCCACGATTTTTGTCAAGCAACTTGGCTCCGGCACGACCGCCAACGCCGAGGGCGCGTACGAGATCTTCATGCCGCCGGGCAGGTACGAACTCGTTTTTCAACACCTGGGCAGAAGATCGGTCGTGCGCGTGGTCGACATCGCGGAGGCGCTCACCGAATTAAACATCACACTCGTTCCACAGGAAATCATGCTGCCATCGGTTACCGTTAATGCCGATGATGAAGACCCGGCTTACAGCATCATGAGGAAGGCAATTGCCAAAGCAAATTATCACAGGAATGTGCTCGACTCCTATTCGGCGAAGGTATACATCAAGGGTGCCGGAAAGCTGAAGGACTATCCCTGGCTGGCGAAAAAAGCATTGAAGAAAGAGGGCATCGAGAAGAACAGGGTGTTTATTTCGGAATCGGTGAGCGAAATAAAATTTACGAGGCCGAACAAGTTCGAGGAAAAGGTGATCTCTATCCGCAGCGACGGAAAAGACAACAACACTTCTCCCAACGGATACATTTTCGGAAGCTTCTACGAGCCCGAGGTCGCCGGCACCGTATCGCCCTTGTCGCCGAAGGCCTTCTCCTATTACCGGTTCGAATACCTCGGCAGTTTTCACGACCGCGAGTATGAGGTGAGCCGCATCCGGGTGACCCCGCGGTCGAAAGGGGAAAACGTCGTCGACGGTATCATCTTCATCGTGGAAAACGACTGGAGCATCCACAGCCTTGACATTCATACGGTAAAGCTGGGAATCGATATTTACATCAAAGTGATGTGCGGCCCCATAGGAGGTAAGGTGTGGCTCCCGGTATCGCACCGGTTCGACGTGCAGGGAAAAGTGTTCGGGTTTGAGTTTGAATATAATTATCAGGCCAGCGTCAGCAACTATAACATCACCCTCAATCCGGAGATATACGTCTCCCGCCTTGAAGTCATCGACGAAAAGACCGACGAGGCGCTTGCCGGAGAAGTGGAGGCCGCGCAACGAGAGCTGAATAAAGGCAGGGCTCCCGCAGAGAAGACCAGGCCGCTGCAGGATAGGCTTGCCGCCGGCGAGGAGATCACGCGCAAGGAGTTGAAGTCCATCGTTAAGGAATATGAAAAGGAGGAACGCAAACAACAGAAGGATCCCGAGATACTTTCCGAGGTGAATTTTAAAATCGACAGCGGCGCTTTCAGGAAGGATTCGCTTTATTGGGCACAAGTGCGTCCCATCCCCCTAACCAGGGAGGAGATCAAAGGCTATGAAAAAACGGACAGCATCTCCGCCGTCGAGAAAGCAAAATCGGAAGGCGACACCCTTCGGAAATCAAGGCATCAGGGCTTTCAACCCTGGGATATTCTCACGGGCGACGATTACAGGCTGGGGAGACATTCGAATTTCCGGATCTATTTTCCCATCGGTGGATTCAATACCGTCGAAGGATTTAACCTCATCTACCGCGTTGCCTTTGGCGTCGTGCTTCAGGATACTAACCGGACGCGGTTCACTATCCGCCCGGTGGCCAGGTACGCTTTTTCCAGGCGCAAATTGTCGGGCTACCTGAACTTCGCCCTGCGCAACAACAATGACCGTCTCGACCTGAACGGCGGACAGTACGTCTCCCAGTACAATCCCGATAACCCCATCCATCCTTTTGTCAACACATTTACCACGCTCTTTCTCGAGAGGAATCTGATGAAGATCTATGAGCGGAATTTTGTGGACGTGCGATACCGGCGGAGAATTAATCCTTTCCTGACGATCAGCACGTACTGGTCGTGGAGCCAGAGAATGGAATTATTCAACGAGTCTTCTTTCAAGCTCGTTGACCGGAAAAATATTGAGGACTATACGCCCAACGCACCTGTAAATGAAACCCTCGGTACCACTGACTTTCCAGACCATAAAGCCTTCGTGGGATCCGTTGCGGTCTCCACCCGCCCGTGGCTGAAGTTCAGGATGCGCAATGGCAACAAGCGCGAGATCGAAAGCTCATCGCCGGCCTTTACGCTTGAATACAGAAAAGGCTTCAATGATGTATTGCAGAGCGACGTGAATTTTGACCAGCTGGAATTAGGCATAAAGCACGAGTTCAAAGTCGGAGCGAGGGGAGATGTGGATTTCTGGTTGCGGGGTGGTGTCTTTTTGAATAATAAAGCCATGTACTTCATGGACTACAAGCACTTCCTCGGTAATCAGACGCCGTTCAGCACCACCGACCCGGTTGGAAGTTTCAGGTTGCTCGACTACTACAGGTTCAGCACCAACGACAGATATGTGACGCTCAATGCACACTATCAATTCCGCAAGTTCCTGGTGACCACGCTCCCGGTCGTCCGGCTGGCGGGTATTCGTGAAAATATTTTCGTTAACTACCTGGCGACGCCTGCGTCCGGGAATTACACCGAGCTTGGATATTCAATCGACGGCATCCTGCGCTTTTTGAGACTGGAAGCGGCCGCGTCTTTCCGCGACGGACAGTTTCTCGACTACGGTTTCCGGCTCGGCATTGCGACGAATATCGGCGTGGATTTCTCCGATTAACGGGTGTTCCCCGGAGCGCGATAAGCGATTCAATTGTCTAATTTTAAAGTAGCCTTCAGCAGCAGCCAACGATCAGACGACTGTCAACTGCCTATTGTCAATTTCCCTCCCGCACCTCTGAATTTTGGAGATTTTTCCCGGACAACATTGATTAACTTTCAAGCTTTCAGAACTTTACTGGTATCTTCGCGTCGTGGTAATAAGCATTGACGATTTCCTGAGGCTCCGAAAACAACTTCCGGTAGTGGATGTGCGCTCCGAAGGTGAGTTCGCCGCGGGTCATATCCGCGGAGCTGCTAATGTACCACTGCTCAATAACGACGAAAGGGTCGCTGTCGGCACAGATTATAAAATGAAGGGACAGGCTGAAGCGATAAAAACCGGTTTTCGCCTCGTCGGCCCGCGGTTTCTCGAGATCATCAATCACGTCGAAGGAGTGGCCGATGGAAACGAAGTTCTCGTCCACTGCTGGCGCGGTGGCATGCGGTCAGCAAATTTTTGCCAGATCGTTGGCATGGCGAAAATCCATACGCATCAGCTCCAGGGTGGCTATAAAGCGTATCGCGAGGAAGCGCTGAAGTCGTACCGCACGCCACTGAACCTGAGAATTATCGGGGGATGTACCGGGAGTGGCAAGAGCGAAATCCTCCGCGCGCTGCGTCAGCGCGGGGAGCAGGTGCTCGACCTGGAAGCGCTCGCCAGTCACAAAGGGTCCGTCTTCGGCGGACTGATGATGGCTCCGCAGCCAACAACGGAGCAGTTCCAGAACGACCTGTTCGAAGAAATTCTTCCTCTCGACGCTTCCCGGCCCGTTTGGGTGGAAGACGAGTCCATC
>DASVOT010000822.1:0-6989 GCA_036383235.1 Chryseosolibacter sp. | reverse complement strand
GTTGCCACTATTGATCCTTCTTTTGCTCCTTGCGGGTTTTGAGGAAATCGAGATAACCTAAAGCGGTCGCAAAGCCAATCAGCACCGCGATGATGGTGATGAAAGTGCTGGCTCCGTCTCCTATGTACTGTTCAGACATGGTTTGTTTTGTTTCAGTACAAATCTATGTCTTTCGATGGAAATCCTAAATGAATTTCATTTAAAATTGCGCATTCGATTGCAGTATGTCCAAGCTATTGTTGTTGAGCAATTCGACCATGCCCGGAAGCAGCTTTTTTTCATGGCCCAGGCCGTGGGTGAAGAAGTTCCTGGGCCGGACTCCCGGCGAGATCGTTTTTATTCCGTTCGCGGCAGTTTCCATCTCCTTCGACGCTTACTTTGAGAAGGTGTCGGAAGCGTTTGAGTTCATCGGGTACCCGATGAAAGCCCTGCACCAGGCCGGCGACAAGAAAGCGCTGATCCGCGAGGCGGATGTAATCGTCGTCGGGGGAGGCAATACCTTTGCCTTGTTGTCGAAGATGTACGAGGAGGATATGGTCGCCGAGGTTCAGTCGCGGGTCAGGGCAGGCGCGCGGTATATCGGATGGAGCGCGGGAGCGAACCTGGCCTGTCCCACGCTGAAGACCACCAACGACATGCCCATTGCGATGCCGCCCACTTTCGATGCCCTGAAGCTCGTCCCCTTCCAGATCAACCCGCATTATCACGAATTGAAATTTCAAAACCAGGGGGGCGAGACGCGCCGGGAGCGGCTCGAGGAATTTCTTGTCCTCAATCCGCTGGCAAAAGTAATCGGTTTACCGGAAGGCATGTTACTGGAACGGGACGGGCAGAAGCTGACGCTTCACGGGGAAGGAACTGCGAAGCTCTATCAGTCGGGAAAAGACCCCATCCCCCTGCGCGGAGAGACGGATCTCGGCTTCCTGTTGGCCTGAGGAGGTATAGGGTATAAAGGTATATGGATATACGGATATAGGGATATACGGGTCTAGGGAACTTAGTTCGATCGGACTGGCATGAAAGTTTAAAAACAAGTCCTCATGCTTGAATTGTTTTCTGATATCTGTGAGGGCACGTTCGGAGTGAATGCATTAACGTTAGTAACGCTGCACACATTTTGTCCCGGGCGTTGAGCATGCTGTCGCAGGCGTTCACATCGAGGCACGCACAAACTTATTCGCTCCTATGTTTGATGAAAGATTAAATCGGGCGATTAAATTTGACCTTTGAAATTAAAAAGGGTGAGAGTGATTTCCATATATCCATATATCCATATATCCGTATTTCCGTATATCCCTTAAACAAGTTTTCTCTTCCGGTCGAGGTAGAAGAGATTGAATCCTGCGATCACGGTAATGACGCCGAGGATGATCAGGAGGATGAAGAGCCGGCTGTTGTGAAGCTCGAGGGTTTTGATCTCGTCTTCTTTTTTCAGCATTTCCAGTTGTCGTTCTTTCTCCTGAAAGTCGACGATCATTTCCATCTGGGCGATCCGGCGTGAGCTTTCTTCGCCGTAGATCTGTTCGCGCAGCTCGTCGTATTTTAACTGCATCCCGTAAGCTTCCTTCCATTTCCCCTGGATGGAGTAATTCTCGGCGTTCGCCTTGTAGATGGCGGGGAGCGAGGTGAGCGCCTGGAGCTCTTCGCTCAGCTTGAGGGCTTCGTCGAGGTATTTTTGTGCGGGCTTCGGTTGTTTTGCTTTCGTATAGGTGATGCCGATGTTGGTGAGGACATTCATCATCCCCAGCTTGTTGTTGTGCGCTCTTTCGATCGCCAGTCCTTTCTCGTAATAGCCGATGGCTACCTGGTAATTACCCTGGTTGAAATAGAGGTTTCCCATGTTGTTGAGGGGGTCGGCGAACTCGGCGCCGTTCTTTTCGCTGAGGGAATAGGCGTCGGTGAAGTATTGGCGGGCTTTATCGAATAAATGAATGTCGTTGTAGAGATTGCCCAGGTTGTTCATGGAGCCCACCAGTCTGAAGGGATCGCCGATCTCCCGGAAGATCGCATTCGACTCTTCCAGGTACCGCATAGCCTGGCCGTAGTCTTTTTTGATGGAGTAGACGTTTGCGATGTTGTTGCGCGTGGTTGCCATGCCCTCCTGGTTCCTGAGCGAATCGTAGATCTGCATGGAGGTGATGTAGTATTCGAGGGCCTTGTCGAGGGCGCCCTGGTTCCGGTAGGCAACTCCCAGGTTGTTGTAAGATGCCGCCATTCCTTTTCGGTCGTTGATCTGCGTGGCTAGGGAAAGGGCTTCGGTGCTGTATCCCACAGCCTTGACCGGGTCGGAATGCAGGTGCGCCCGGAAGAGCTCATTCAGCGTTTTCACCTTGAGGTCGCCCTGAACGGTGTCCAGCACGGCCTGCAGGCTATCGGTATTCTGTGAAAAAACCGGCAACCATAATATTAAAGAGGAAAAAAGGGGGAAAAATAATTTCCGGGTCATATTTTTATCTGTCTCGACGAATCTCTGGCTCTCAAGTTACGGAGAAATCGGCACAAGCAGAAGGGAAGCGCAGCCAAAAGCCGGCGTTCGCGACGGGATTGACACGGGTTTCAAATACTCTCATTATGAAAAAAAATCTGTTCTGGTGTTTCGCAGCTGCGATGCTTCTTCTCAACGGATCGTGTGGTTTCAACGACGAGGTCACGACGTTCGTCCTGGTGCGCCATGCCGAGAAAGCCGATGACGGCACCGACGATCCCGGCCTCCGGCCGCAGGGCGAAGGAAGGGCGAACCGGCTTGCGTACATGCTGAAAGACATTCCGTTCGATGGCATTTACAGCACGGATTTCAAACGCACGCGGAATACGGTGGCGCCCATCGCGGATGTCGCAAACGTCGAGGTTCAACTCTACGAGCCGAAAAAGTTGGAAGAGATCCAGAAAATGTACGTCAGGCACCACGGAGGTACGGTGCTCGTCTGCGGCCATGCGGACAACATTCCCTGGACCGCCAACCAGCTCACCGGAAAGGAAACCTACAAGGACTACGCGGATGATGAATACGGCGTGATCCTCATTGTCTCGGTGATCGAGATGGGCAAGGGCGCGAGTGTCGTGAGGGTGAATTATTGATAGGCGATTTGGCGATTGGCTTTTGGCTGAACCTTCAGGCGACAAAAGCCGGGAGTCAAAATCCTCGCGGTCCGGATTTTTAGCTCCCATTGAAATCTAACGAACCATAGATGACCGTATCTGCCCCCAGCCAGTTGCTGAAGTTCACTGACAAGGGTATCTATTGCGAGCGCGCCGGCGTCTATCTCGATCCGTGGAAGCCTGTGGAGAAGGCGATCATCTCGCATGGGCATTCCGATCATGCGTACCCAGGGCACGGGCATTATCTGTGCACGTCCGCCGCGATGCCCGTCATCCGGCACAGGCTCCTCCTTGAAAATTATCCCCAGACGCTCAACTATGGAGAAGCTCTGCACATCAACGGCGTACAGTTTTCATTTCATCCTGCCGGCCATATCCCTGGTTCGGCGCAGGTCAGGGTAGAGTACAACGGGGAAGTCTGGGTCTTTTCAGGCGATTACAAATTGCAGGACGATGGTATCTCCGCTCCTTTTGAGCCGGTGCGATGCCATGTATTCATTACCGAATCCACTTTCGGGCTACCCGTTTACAAGTGGAAAAGTCAGCGCGAAGTTTTCGACGACATCAACGAATGGTGGAGAAAAAACCAACGCGAGGGAAAGACGTCCGTTCTTACGGGGTATACGCTGGGGAAGAGTCAGCGCATCCTGCGGAACGTCGATCAGAGTATCGGGAAAATATTCACGCATGGGGCGGTGGATTCGGTCAACCAGGTGATGCGCGCGCAGGGGATTCTTTTGCCGGATGCGCCGCGGGTAACCGACCGGACGCCCAAGGAAGACCTGAAAGGCGCCCTGGTCATTTCCCCGCCGTCGGCAGTAGGCTCACCGTGGGTGCGGAGGTTTCTTCCCTATTCTCTCGGCGTCGCTTCCGGATGGATGAAACTGCGCGGCACCCGGAGAAGGCGGGGAGCAGACCGAGGATTTGCGTTGTCCGACCATGCCGACTGGAATGAGCTGAACATTGCCGTCCGGGAAACCGGCGCGCAAAAAGTATTCGTGACCCATGGCTACTCGGAGATCTTCTCGCGCTGGCTCGGCGAGTCAGGGATCGAAGCGCATGAGGTGAGGACGAGGTTTGAAGGGGAGTTGGGGGAGATGGAGGAGGGAGAGGCTGGTACTGTGGTGGAAGGCAATGAGTAACTTCTTATTGGTTCTTGGTTATTGGTTGTTGGTGGTTGGTTCTTTGGTTAGTGGTTTGGTACAGTGGTATAAGTGTAAAATTTAGATTAGATTCATTTATAAATTATTTTTCATCAAAACCCTCTTTTTATGCAAAACTTTAAAGACTTGATAATCTGGAATCAGGGAATTGAACTCGCTGTTAAAGCGTATGACCTGACAAGGCAATTGCCAAAAGAAGAAATCTATGGACTCTCGAGTCAGATTAAGAGAGCTGCAGTTTCTATTCCTTCGAACATCGCTGAAGGCTGCAGTCGCGAGACCAAAAATGACTTCAAGAGATTTTTGCAGATATCCTTAGGGTCGGGGTATGAACTGGAAACGCATTTAATAGTCGCGGCGAGATTGCGATTTATAAGCTCGGAACACATTCAGGATTTTCTCGCTGCTCTGCACACTGAGCAAAGGCAGCTAAATAGTTTAATCTCGAAGATCAGAGAGAAATGAAAATCCCAAACGTTAAGGCCGCCGTGCCGGAGCGTACCCGAATAAAGGCCATCGAAAAGTTGGCCTTTGTTTTGTAAATCACAAACCAACGACCAGCAACCAATAGCCAATAACCAATAACCAGCCAATAACGAATAACCAGCCAATCGCCAATAGCAAAAAGCCATCAGCCAAATGCTTTTCTTCGCCGCCCTGTTCATGGAACTCGACCAGACCACCAAGACGCTTGGGAAGATCAAGGCGTTGATCGAATATTTTCAGAAGGCTCCGGACCAGGACAAATTATGGGCCATTGCCTTGCTCTCGCACCGGCGCCCGAAACGCACGGTGAACGCTTCTTACCTGGCGCAATGGGCGGACGAGCTATCGCAGCTGCCGGCGTGGCTGTTCGAAGAATCCTATCACGTGGTGGGAGACCTGGCCGAAACGATCACGCTGGTCCTTCCATCCGGGCATGAGCCGTCCGGGTTCTCGCTCACCTACTGGATGGATTTTATTAAAGAGCTTGCCAACAAGGAGGTGGATGAGAAAAAAGAGAAGATCACCTGGGCGTGGGCGCGGCTCGGCGAGTCAGAGCGGTTTGTTTTCAACAAGCTTATCACGGGAGGATTTCGAATCGGGGTATCCCAGCAACTCATGGTGAAGGCGCTGGCGAAATATGCAAACGCGAAGGAGAACGTCATCGCGCATCGCCTGATGGGGAACTGGTCGCCGGACCTCAACACGTTCCAGGAGCTCGTGTTTGCAACGGACGAAACCGATGTCTCCAAACCTTATCCGTTTTACCTGGCCTATGCGCTGGACCAGCCCGTGGAGGCACTGGGCGACCCGTCCGAATGGATCGCGGAACGCAAGTGGGACGGAATCCGCGGTCAGGTCGTTGTGCGGGCAGGGCAACTGTTTGTCTGGTCCAGGGGAGAGGAGCTTGTCACCGATAAATATCCGGAATATGAAGTGATGCGATCCCTGTTGCCGGACGGGACGGTGATCGACGGCGAGATCCTTCCTTTCAGGAACGGGCAGCCCATGTCGTTCAATTATCTTCAGACGCGGATCGGGCGAAAAAATCTCTCGCAGAAACTGCTGGCCGATGTTCCTGTGTCCTTCATCGCCTACGACCTGCTGGAATGGCAGGGTGAAGACGTCAGGCAATGGCCCCTCGTGGAGAGGAGGAAAAAGCTGGAGGAGCTTTGCAGCGTGAACAGCAGTGTGCTGCAGTTGTCGCCGCAGGTGATGTTTTCCTCCTGGCAAGAGCTTGCGGGCGAAAGGAGGAAGAGCCGCGATTATTGCAGCGAAGGCATCATGCTCAAGCGGAGGGATTCCATCTACCGGAACGGGAGACGCCGCGGCGACTGGTGGAAATGGAAGATCGATCCCTTTTCCATCGACGCCGTGATGATCTACGCGATGCGCGGTCACGGGCGACGAGCCAACCTCTACACAGATTATACCTTCGCCGTATGGGACGGCAAACAACTCGTTCCTTTCACGAAAGCATACAGCGGACTTACGGATGAGGAGATCCGCGAAGTCGATCGATGGGTAAAACAAAACACCGTAGAGCGGTTCGGTCCCGTGAGGAGTGTAAAGCCCGAGCTCGTGTTCGAGATCGCGTTCGAAGGCATCAATCGGTCCACGCGGCATAAATCGGGAATCGCGTTGAGGTTTCCCCGGATGGCCAGGTGGAGGAAGGATAAGGTGGCGGCAGAAGCGAATACACTGAGCGATCTGAATGCGCTCCTCAAGATTGTGGAGGGATAGCGGGGTGGCTACTGGCTATTGGCGATTGGCTTTTTGCTGTTGGCAAAGGGGGTTACCTGAACGCGAAGCTCTTGGCGTTAGTTGTTATAAGGTATAAAGGTATATGGGTATAGGGGCGTCACGAAAAAAAATCTGGTGGGCTCGATATACGGATATACGGATATATGGATATACGGATATACGGATATATGGATATACGGATATATGGATATAGGGAGTAAGTGTGGAGGGATAAGATATAGGGTTATTAGTGGAGAAGATGGAAGAGACGAATCGAAAGAAAACCTGGTGCCCCTTGGTGTCTTCGTGTCTTGGTGGCTAAAGCAGGTATAGGGTATAATGGTATGATAATGGTATAGGGGAATGCGGCGGCCAAGAGATAAAATAGAAAACTTCGTGGCCCTTTGTGCCTTCGTGTCTTCGTGGCCAAAACAGGTCTAGGATATACGGATATACGGATATATGGATATAGGGAGTAAGTGTGGAGGGATAAGATATAGG
>DASVOT010000821.1:0-2893 GCA_036383235.1 Chryseosolibacter sp. | reverse complement strand
CTGAACCTGTTAACTAAAACAATTATGACGAAGCTCAGAAGCCACCTACATATAACGAAGATACAAAATGCAATGCCTGGCAGGAAAAATCCGGTTCCGGCACCGGCCGAACCGGAGCCGGGACCATCCCCTCAACATCCTGACCCCATGCCGAAAAGGAAAAAAAAAGAAATGTATGAGATCATCATGTAACGGTAAAATGTATGCGATCACTTGAAGATGCAGTTCAATCCATTCAAAACCTGAACATCATCAGGCACATTCTGAGCGATGACGGCCATTTCCCTAACAATGCTCTCTTGCCGTTGTTGCTGTACCGCTCGGCGATCCACATTCCGGAAGGCGGTGTCACCGGCATCGCAAAGGAAATCCTGGAATCGAACAGCTGGACGAATGCGTGGGTGGATGGAATCTATGATTATCACCATTATCACAGTACCGCGCATGAGGTGCTGGTCATCACAAAGGGCACGGCTCGCGTTCAGTTCGGCGGGCCTGGCGGCGTAACGCTGGCCATTGAAGAAGGTGACGTCGTGATCATTCCAGCCGGGGTCGCACACAAGAAAATTGAGGAGGCGGACGGATTCACCTGTCTCGGTGCATATCCTGACGGTCAGCAGTACGATATGAATTATGGCCGGAAGGATGAGCGCCCGCGTGCCGACGAAAACATCCGGAATGTGCCGTTGCCGGAAAACGATCCTGTTTATGGCAAAGACGGTCCGCTTGTCAAAAACTGGTCAGGCGAAAAAGACGTTACACGAGAAGTGCTTTAAGGGATAAGAAAGAGCCCGCGAAATTTCAGGCGGGCTCTTCCAATGTATAGACCTGGTTTGCCGCTGGTTCTAGTTTGCCATAGCCACGAGCGTTTCAAAGGAAGTGTCCAGGTCGATCACTGTCACGGTCCCGCTGCTGACTTTCACGAGAACATTATCATAGTCACTGGCGCCATCGTTGTCTTTTACTGTAAGGCGGAAGTAATACTTGCCTTCCTTGAGCCCGCTGATCGACGCTGCCGGCGAGGTGGAATAACTGATGGTCGCCTGTGTGGGGCCGCTGTACTGAGTCCATTTGTAGGAGGCGATCGTGCCATCGCCATCTTTAGCCGAGCCATATAACTTCACCGAGCTGGCTGGCAGCAGAAGACTCTTGTCAGGACCCGCGTTTGCAACGGGGGCCATATTGGTAGTGGCGCTGAGGACGGTGACCTTGACGTCGTCGTATTTGGAATATCCTTTGTTGTCTTTTACCGTCAGCCTGAAAAGGTAAGTTCCTTCGAGCAGGTTGTAGGCTCTGAGCTTAGGAGTGGTTTGTCCGCTCAAACCTGCTGTGCCACCCGACACCTTCGTCCATTGGTAGCTGGCAATCCCGTCAGGGTCGGACGCTGTGCCCTGAATGTCCACGTAGTTCGTAGGCAATGTGATCGTTTTATCGGCACCAGCGCTTACGCTGGGGGCCGAGCTTGATGAAATGATCACCTTGACATCGTCATTTGCATAAGCGCCTTTGTCGTCGGTTGCTTTTAGCCGGAAGGTATACGTACCGGCGAGCAGGTTTGAAGCTTTCAGTGATTTTGTCGTCTTGTTCTCTAACGTGGCGGCTGAGGGCCCGCTCACCTGGCTCCAGACGTACGCAGTGACGGTACCGTCGGGATCGGACGCTGAGCCATTACACACGGCTGTGTTGGCGGGCAAATATTCAACAATGTCGATGCCCGCGTCGACGAGCGGCGGCAGGTTGGAGGAGGAAGGCGCAGTTCCATTGACATAGCTCAGCATCCAGTCGAGGGCGTTGGTCTGATTATACACTTTATCCCAAATGGAGTGTCCGAGCCCGGCAAAAAGAGTGGCTTTCGCCAGCGGATTGGGTTTCGGCGTGCATGCGTTAATTGCATTCACCATCTTTGTTGTGACCGTATACGACACCACGGCATCGGCGTCACCATGAAATGCCCACACGGCGACGTTTTCAGCGGCAATCGCACAGGCTTTACTCAAGGCGTTTCCACCCGAGCAGATGGGCACTGCTGCCGCAAACACCTCGGGGTATGCGCCGATGGTTGTCCAGACTCCATAACCACCCAGGCTCAGGCCGGTAATATATATGCGGCGGGGATCGACGCGCAGGGTTTTTTTCACATAGTTAATCACATCCAGGACGTAGGCGGCGGGCCACGAACCGTAAGAAGTCTTAAGTTGGGGGGATATCAGGATAAACGGATACTTGGCACCGTTTTTTACGTACTTCGGCAATCCGACGTTGGCCACCGTAAGTACGGAGGACAACAGCATAGCCGGATCGGTTGACGTCGTTCCCCTCTCTTTTATACCGTGCAGGGAGATGACGACGGGATAAAGGTTTGAATTATTCCGGTATCCATCCGGCAGGTATTCGAGATAGGCGACATTGGAAGGCGTGATTTTGGCGGTCTGCTGTGCGCCGGACCGGAAGGACAACACGCTGCCCGCAAGGACCAAGGTTAGAAAGATTTGGAATCTCATTTCTTTTTAATTCGTTAATGAAAATCGTTGGTGGCGATAAAAAAACACGTTCAAAGCGTTACCATCATGCAAGGACGGTCTCCGGATTCACTTCATTTCGCCGCAAGAAAAAGCAACAGGGAAAACTTATTCGATTAAAAAGGATGAATCTCTTCCTGCTTCGGTCGATTCACAATAAGGACGTTATAATTTTTTAATTGACAATCTCTTGGCTGAAGATTCGCAACGGCCAAGCAGCCTTAACCACCCGGTACAGCCGCCGGAATTATAACGGAGTGGCTATACTCAATGTCGCTGGCGGGCGAACGCCGTCAGTTCACCTTGTTCATTCTGTCCCTGGCCTGGATACACCACAACAACTCATTCAGGAACACCGTCGCCCGCTGGTCCGT
>DASVOT010000820.1:0-8400 GCA_036383235.1 Chryseosolibacter sp. | reverse complement strand
CAGCTACGCCATCCCGACTTTTAAACTGAAGGGCAACCTCGTTCATTTCGCTGCCTTCAAAACACACATCGGCTTTTACCCCGCCCCGCGCGGCATCGAGGCTTTCAGGGACGAACTCTCAAAATACGCCGGAGGAAAAGGAACCATCCAGTTCCCGCTAGATGACCCGTTGCCCTTATCCCTCATAACCCGGATTGTAAAATTCAGGGTGAAGGATAATCTGAGGCTCGCCGCCGCCCGGGCGAAGAAGTGATGAACTTGTAGCAATTGACCTATCCACCAATATGGAAAGAAGAGATTTTCTCAGCAACGGCCTGGCGTTCACGTTCCTGCCCGCACCTTATGCAATCTCAAAAAAAGCCCAGGTGGCAGACGACGTAGTGATCGAACGTCCACAGGAAGGGCAGCCTCACAAAGGCAAAGTGCTCGCCGCCATCCAGCCGCATTGCGACGACCTTTCGCTTTTCGCCGCCGGCACGATCGCCAAACTGATCAAGGAAGGTTACGAGGGCTATCTGATCCGCACCACAAACGATGACCATGCCGGCCGCGGCGAGACCGTCGGGGATGTCATCCGGAACAACAGCGCAGACAACGAGGCGGTTGCAAAAGCGCTGGGCTTAAAAAAAACCTTTGACCTCGGATACAGGAACCACATGCTCGACAATTACAGTATGCAGGACATCCGGGGCAGGCTGATCTTCCTTTTCAGGCTACTCAAGGTCGATACCATCATCACGTACGATCCATGGGGCCATTACGAAGAAAACCCGGACCACTATGTCACCGCGAGGGCGGTAGAAGCGGCGCGCTGGATGGCAGGAGGAGCACGCGACTATCCCGAGCACCTGGAAGCCGGCCTACAGCCTCACGCAGTGAGCGAGCGATATTATTTCGCCCGGGGACCGCAGCTGGTGAACCGCATCGTAGACATCAGTGGCACACTTGAAAAAAAGATCGACGCAAACCTGGCGAACCTTTCACAGGGGCCCGCGGGGGAAGCCGGCTCACTCCTGCGAAAGAACCTGGAGAAAGAAGGCAAATACCTGCCGCTGCTGGGAAACACAGATGCGGAAGCGAACCGGAATTATATACGGAATTTCGTGCTCGACCTGGACTCCCAGAGTCTCCGGGGCGTTCCCTCCGACCGGCAGGTGGGAAAACCGTACGAGGTTGAATGGGGAGAACGGTTCCACTACATCGGCCCTGACACTTCCGTATGGGCGGAGTATGTCAGGCAGAATGCAAGAAAAAAATAACGCATGCGCTGCGCGAAAGGTCTGCCTCCCGAATAAACGCGCGCAGGTCACGCTTCGTCGCGGAAACTGCGCGCGGTGTGGGTGAAGAAAAGACGATCCACTGCGATCGGCAACCTGCGTGAACTGTGAGGTCTGGAGTCCGCACGCATCAGCGGCGACGCATTTGTAGAGACAAGGCATGTGTTGTCTCTACAAATGCGCGCGGTGACGCTGATGGGGAATGGTGATGGGATCAATTGCCCCGGGTTTTTTACTTCCGCTTAAGTCCGCAAACTTCCGGACCATTATATACTCCTACGGTTTCAGTGTCTTGATATAGTTGATCACCAGCCAGCGATCTTCATCGCTTCCGATTTTTTTCTTAAAGCTCGGCATATCGTCACGACCCTCCGTTGTCTTGAAGAAGAGTTCTCCATCACTCTGCGCTTTAAATTCCTCTGAAGTGAAATCTCCGGGCGTGGTCTTCAGCTCGGGGGCTTTCGGGCCGTCGCCTTCGCCATTTTTTCCATGGCAGGATTTGCAGTGTTTCGAATAAAGATTCTTCCCGATCTCAAGGTTATCCGGAGAGCTCTTCGTGGGGTTTTTCATCTTCTTTGCGCTTTCAGGAACCACCCAGGGTTTATCCTGCGGCGGAGAAAACGAAAGAAATATCGCGGCAATAAAAACTCCGGCAGTAAAGGAAAGGATCATGCTAGCTCGTTTCATATAGATTCAGAATTAAGTTAAGTGTCCTGGCGATGCGCTATCCCGGGCGGTCACCCCGCGGCCCTGCGGATCAGCTCACTTTCGAAGCCCTCTTTATCTTAAACAACGATACGATCAGGTAGACAATCACTCCCCAGACACCTGCAATCATGGCGTTGGGAAATACCAGCAACCACCAGGGCGTTTTGTCACGGGTCGCCCAAAGGGTCCGTTTGCCAAAATTGTTGCCGGGGTGAAGCGGAACACCCCAACGCGCTGTCGTCGTCGTTGAGATGTTTCCCAATTCGTCATTGTCCTCCATGCTGGCCTCGAGCGTCAGCATTCCTTTCTGATCTCCCGGGATATCCGTATCAAAGTTCAGCTCCACCTTCCCGCTTTCGTCGGTCGTATAACTGTCTTCGCCCACGGCGATCCTGCCGAACCTCCGCTGAATGAATACGCCCACCGCGGCCCCGGCAACCGGCTCCCAGGTTCCCGCGTTCTTCGCCTCCAGGACCACTGCGATAGATTTGTCTGCATCATCGGTTTTGATCGTCAGACGCGAGGCTCTGATGACCGCCGATTCGGACGTCTCTGCGACGGAGTCGGATCCGGCGATCGCGGCGGAAAAGGAATATTCATCCAGACTGTCAATTGCCAGAAGGGCGCTGCCGGCGATCGCGATTCTTGCTTCCCCTTTGGTATCGGTGACTACGTCTCCCAGGTGCAAAGGACCCTCCGGCAAATCAAGTGAAACCTCAACGGGAATTTCCGCAACAGGTTCAAAACGCTTCTGAACTTTCTTCCTGACTTTCACAGTCAGGTACCGGTCGCCGCCTGACTGATGGTATCCGACGTCGATTCTCGGAGTGATCTTATCCTGGGCCTCCGCACGGACATAAGTGCCCAGCACTGCCGCGGCGGAAAGGACAATGAAAAGACACGAATAAGGTCGCATGAGTTGTTGCATTTTAAATATCATGAGTTCCCGGGGTGACAAGGTCGGCGGGCGTTTTTTCCGCAGCACTTCCGTTTGCCTTCGCGTGCTCCTGTTCGCGAACCATTTCATCAATAGTCTCATCCATGGGAACAACCGGGAAAATTCTCGCCAGCGCCGTAATGATCAGCAGCGCTCCGGCCAGTGATCCCATCGTGATCGCCCATTCCTCCCAAGTAGGCACATAGTGGCGATAGCTTTCCGGCACATTTGACATGGGAAGGAAAGGATGGAGGAGCGTCGGAGTTACGATGAGAAACCGCTTGAACCACGCGCTGACGACAATGAGGGTTGCCATCGCAAACATGGGAAATGGCTTGCGGCCGCTCCTGAAAAGCATGACCAGCACGGGAAGGATCATTCCCAGAATGATGACAAGCCAGAAGAGCAAAGAGAACTCGCCGGTAAATAATCCGCGCAAATGCTCTTCGTCGGGCTTTTTCATCTTAAATGCCGGCACGAGATATTCATTGATGTTAAAGTATAAATATAAAAGGGCGAGCATCACCAGCAGCTTACCCATATGATTGAAATGGCTCGCAGTGATGTAATCGTTCAGGTGGTAGAACCTGCGAAAAATGTACATACCGATCACAACACCGGCAGCGCCCACGAGAAAGGCGCCTGAAACAAAATAGGCGCCGAAATTTGTGCTGTCCCATCCGGGCCGGTAAGTAATGGCAAAGAGCCATGAGGTCACCGTGTGGATGGCCAGGGCGACCGGAATGATCGTGACGATCAGTATGTTGATGGATCGCTCCTTGATCCGTTGCTGTTCCGGGGTTCCCTTCCAGAATCCTCCGAGGAAACGGGCGATCCGGTAGGTCCATTTGTCGACGCGATTCTTATGCTTCACGATGATCGCCAGGTCAGGGAGAAGCGGAATATACAGCAACAGCACGCCGAGTGTCAGGTACGTGGTAATCACGATGACGTCCCACAGGATGGGCGACTGGATCCTTCCATACAGAAGCACGTTGAGAAACCGATCGGGTCGCCCCATGTCAACGATGATGATCAGGCCGGCGCAAATGATAGCGGCGACCGCAATGATCTCGGCGATTCGCGTCAGGGGAGTGCTCCAGTGAACCTGTGACAACCGGAGTATGGCTGTCACCAGCGACCCAACCAGGCTGATCGCGACGAAGAAAACAAAATTGGAAATATAGATGCCCCAGGAAACGTAATCGCGCATGGCGGTTACCACCAAACCGTATTTGAGTTGGCGGTAATAGGCGACGGCGCCGAGGAAACAAAAGCCTGCGAGAATGGCAACCCATATGACGCCGGCTTTGCCGAATTTCTGCGGCAACAGGTCCTGATAAATTTTTTCGCGTACCATGGTCAGTCAAGTCAATTTTTCAGTGTGCGTAGCGCG
Source organism: Chryseosolibacter sp. (assembly GCA_036383235.1). Lineage (GTDB taxonomy): Bacteria > Bacteroidota > Bacteroidia > Cytophagales > Cyclobacteriaceae > Chryseosolibacter. The sequence goes on along the minus strand of DASVOT010000820.1, from coordinate 4,082 downwards.
GCGTCATCCTTTCAGTCCTTCCTCGAACGGGAACAATCGGTCGACCGGGGGCAGATAGTAAACACTCGGTCTCGTCCCAAGGTCTTCCATCAGCCTGAAGCCTGCGCGGTCGCGCAGCAATTCGTGGAACCGGAAAGTCTCCGCGCCATTCGTAACCGTATCTTCATTTAGGTCACCAAAAAAGAAAACGCCATTGGGGCAGGCGGATACACAGTGCGGCAGACCGCCTTTCCGCACCATATCCGGACAGAAATCACATTTTCCCACGGTGCCTTTTTTTGGAGGGCAACTCGTTTCAGGCGAGTATTCCATAGCCAGCGCTTCTTTGGGAAGCTGAGGCTTGTCCCAGTTAAATACGCGTGTGGAATACGGACAGGCGGCCATGCAGAACCGGCATCCGATGCAACGCTCATTGTCGATCAGAACAATTCCGTCCCTTCTTTTGAAGGTGGCGTCCACGGGGCAGACTTTCACACATGGCGGCTCATCACAGTGCATGCAGGTAGTCGGCTGCCAGTAAGGAGATGCATCAGGCGAATCCTGCATCGCATGCACTTTGATCCAGTTCTGCCCCTCGCTCACGAAATGCATCTTATTACAGGCAGCCTGGCACTTTTTGAGATTCTTGCAGCGCGACAGATCGATCACCATGACAAACTTCCTGCCCTCAATTCCCTTGCGGGCATCGGCCGGATAGGGAGATGGCAAATCAGGAACCGGTTTGAGAAACGCCTTATCGATCTCTGCGATGTACCCATCCACTGACAGCAGACGGACGATTTCGCCAGTCCGTTCAACCGGTTCGTCCTCCAGTGATCGAAACGGATTCTCGTTTCTCGAAAGTATCCTGCCTAAGAAATTGCGCCTTGAGGTTGCCGCACCTGAATGTGTCGTCTTGTTTTCCATCGTCTGTCGGAGATCAAAGCTTCCGGTCTTTCCATATCCACGAAACCAATTGTTCGTTGGTGGCAGGCGCCCTGGTTCCTGATAGCCGATCGAGTGGCGCCTGCACCAACTTGCCGTCCTCTGTCAGGAAGGTCGCAAACGCCTGCCGCGGTTTCCGTTTCCACGTCAATTTTCGCACGAGCATGACCCCCGCAACAGCAACGGATAATGTGCTGAAGAAAATTCTACGCGACAACCTTTGTTGCCGTTCGCCGCCTTTCAAAAATTCCATAGCCGCGTGATGTTAAACCCAATGAGGAAACCGTCGCCGAAATCTTTATCACCATCCTTCAGCGGGGCGTTTTGATTGAATACGTTGTTCCGCTGCGGATTCAGGGCGGAGAAGTTCGTTACGAATACCTGGAAAGCGTGTGCGCTGGTGGCGATTTCAAAACCAAGACTGAAATTCGGCTGCGGATTGTTTGATAGGTGAACGGGAAATATCGGCTCAAGTCCGTTCAGGGGTTGGTCAACGTCCAAAATTACAGCGGTCTGTGGAGAGATCTTGTAACGGGCCGCGAGCGCAACCGCCCAGTGATCGTTGTACATACTCGGATCGATCACATTGTAATGGGACACGCTCGGGGCGATCTGGACGGAGAGCGCTGAATTAAACCGCCGCGAAATGATGAGCTGATGGAAGAAAGAGTATCGGTCAGTTTCATTTTTGTTCGGAAGGCCCTCGCGGGATTGTTGTGTTTCCATCGACACGTTTCCGAAATAGGTTACGCTGACCGGTATCCGGTTATTTCGCGTTTGCTGCAAAATGCCGTACTTGAAATTCACATCCTGAATGCGTTTGTTCCGGGTGCTCCCGATTCCAATGGCCAGCGGACCTTTGAAAGATCCGATTCCGATCTTTCCAAACAGCGTGTAATTCAGGCCCAGCCTGATGTTGCTGCCGGCGTCGGCAAACAATCCCCATAAATCCTTGACACCATTTTCCAGCGTGCCGAAGCGGTGCTGGATCATGAATTCAAGTGTGCCTTTTTCAGGCACGACCACCGTTTGGTTTTCCAGGATGAACGAGCTTTCAAAGGGAGCGCGCACGGGTTTGTTACCTTCCTCAAGCTCGTCGACGGCCTCGTTCTGCGCCACTGCAGGTGAAGAGAAAAGAGAAAGCATCACCATTATAAGAGCGCTTGCGTAAAACGAATAGTGTGTATAATTTTTCATAATACAGGAGTCGTTAGTTGTTCAAAGCCCCGTCGTTCAACCAGGCGAGAATGATCTTCATGTCACGGCTGCTCAACGTGCCCGAGGGCGGCATGATGCCTTCGGTGAGCACTCCATACAGGCGGCTTTCCGACGGTACGGTCGTGTTGATGAAGCCTCCCTGATGGAGGGAGTTGTAAGCGTTGGCCTGCGTAAGGCTGGGAAGATGCGGAGGATCCTGGTCATGGCACCCTGACATGTTGCAGCTCTTGTTGAAGATAGCCATCACATCGCGGTTAAAGCTCACATTTTGAGGCAAGGCGTCTCCTGAATCCAGAATCTCATCATAGTAACAGCCGGCAACCACGAAGGAGGTCACAACGACGGCGATAAAATATATAATGCGTTTCATTTCAGATCGGTTTACAAAAGTGATCAATCCTTCTTCTTAAGCGTGGCGTTCACTTTGACGATTACTTTATCACTGATATTGTTTGACACAATACCGTAGTCGGAAAGCGCGTTGAACTCAAACTGACCGGACATTCCGGCAAGGGTGTAGCCGGCAGCTAAATGCGTCTGCGGAATGTACTTCAACCTCATCGTCACAGGCAACGTGACACCGTGGAAGGTAAAGTCTGCTGTTACGATGAAATCCGTATCCGTCGTGCTGTATTTGACACTGGTGCTTTTCAGGGTTGCGATGTTCTCGGCTTCAGTTGTTTTGGCCGCCGCGGTACCGTAAGTCGTTAACAGACACCCGCCGTCGCGTCCAGGCTCGCCCGTATTCACCGAGTTAAGCCGCACGTATGCTTCAAAGGCAATGCTACCCGGATTCTGCTCATCGAAGGACAAGTTCTTCAGAACAAAATAGTTGAACTTGCCCGTCAACAACGAGCCAACGCCCTGGTAAGCAGTTTCCCAATTGACGTTTGAGTGTGCCTTGTCATAATACCATTGCCCGGAAGGCACGGCGCTGCTGTTGAAATCACTGCTTGCTCCATTCGCCTCCAGCGGAGTGCAGTCCGTACAACTAAGAGTTTCCGTGCCGTGGGTTGGCGCGGGCACTGGCGCCAGTTTAATCTCCTGATCATCATGCTGACATTGAAAGACGAAAAGCGTCCCAATGCACATGCTGATGGATGCAATGATATTTCTCGTTTTCATAGAAAGAATGTTTTGTTTGTGAAAGATAATCGTCGTCGTCAAGCGGCTAAATGATGGTCATCGCGCATCCGGCTGATTTTCATCAGATTACCGATTCGAGCGAACCGTGATGCGCAATCGCAGAACAGCCTCCGCGCCCGGGCGAAAGAAAAAAACGCAGGAACTCTGATTATTATCCTTCATTTTTTGAAAACGCGCACAGGTTTTTTGGAATTTTTGCAATAGGATAAATAGCTGCTGATAACGATTTTATGACCTGTCACATATATATAAAGAGCTTTCCGGCACCGCCAGCCCACTTTTGCCACCGGTCATCTTCGACCCGATGACAATCGTCATCTCACGACGACCGTGACGCCCGCAAAAATCTTTTCAGCGCTTCAACCGCTCGCGGAAAAAAATCCGAACTCGCTAGACGCCCGGGCGCTCGTTGCCAAAAAAAGGCAGGAAATAAAGGATAATTTTGTCCGAAATAAGGAATTTCAGTAATATTGCGTCGCGTCCGGGAACACAACCCGACACCGGGTACGCGGGCCGCTGAACGGGAAATAAAATTCTTGTCCGATGGTCCTATGTAAAGGATAAAAAGGTCTTAATATCTTACAAATGCAGAATAAACTTTTAACCGCATTGATCGCCCTCCTGCCCTCCGCCCTGCCCGCGCAAAGCATCGATCCTCCCGCCATCGAAAGCGCGTGGACAAGCCCCGGAATCATCGGCACCCTCCTCCTTGTCGCCCTCATCCTCACCCTCGCCATCATCATCCTCTCCGCCCGCGTAGCAGCCTGCCTGACCCCTCTGAAAAAGAAACAACT
>DASVOT010000819.1:0-4147 GCA_036383235.1 Chryseosolibacter sp. | reverse complement strand
TTCTTTTCCCCGTACACAGGTAAAGCCGAACGAGCTGAATTGGGATTTTTCTTATACGCATTCCGCGCCAGCTTCATGTTCCCTTGAAAGTCGCCACCCTGCCGGCTCCGGGGCAGCTTCACCTGAATGGGCGTTTCATTGTTGTTCCACAGCTTGCCGCTGACGCTGCCACCGCCCTTTTCAGGTCTTCTTGCCCTGATGTTACCGGAATATTCCTCGCCCTGATCTTCAAAGTCTCTTCTCCCAGCCTTGATATTTCCCTGATATCTGGCGATTTGCGTCTGGCCCCTGGGCGCCCTCACGGCAATCGGCGTGTTCTTGTTATTCCAGACTTTGCCGCTGACCGATCCGCCGCCCTTCTCCGGTCTCCTTGCTCTAATATTTCCCGTGTACTCTTCGCCCTGGTCATTGAAGCCTCTCCTGACTTTTATGTTACCGGTATATCGCTCACCCTGTTCATTGAATCCCCGTTTGCCAGCCTTGATATTTCCGGTGTACTCCTCGCCCTGATCTGAGAATCCTCTTCTCCTGTTAGTCCGGATGTTACCCGTATATTCTTCGCCCTGATCGTTAAACCCACGTTTCGCTTTAATGTTGCCCGTGTAGCCTTCACCCTGGTCGTTGAATCCCCGTTTGCCCGACTTGATGTTGCCAGCGTAACCCTCACCCTGATCCCTCAACGCCCTCTTGCGGTTTAGTTTGATGTTACCGGTATACCCCTCGCCCTGTTCGCCGAACCCGCGTTTTCCGGTTTTTATGTTGCCGGTGTATTCTTCGCCCTGGTCATTAAGTCCGCGCCTGCGGTTCATTTTTATATTTCCGGTATATTCTTCACCCTGATCGTTAAGGGCCCGTTTTCCTGCGCGGATATTTCCCTTATAGTTGGCGACACCGGGCGCACTCTGCAAGGTCTTTCTCATCCTGATGTTGCCTGCGTAATCTTCTCCCTGGCGGGCAAACCCGCGTCTTTGATTACCCTTGATATTTCCCCTGTATTTTCCGATGCCGAAGGCGCCGATGCCGGGAGCTTTCCCAGGAACAGGCCTGCCAGTCCGCGCTTTGCCGGCAGGCGCTTTTCCGGCCCTCAGCGGCCAATGGGCCACATCGCCCCGCCACCCTTTCTGCGGAGGCCTTCGCGTCACATATCCCCCGGCGGCAGGCCCTTTGTAAGGACGCTCACCTTTCGCCGCGCGCTTTTGATAATTGAGTGTCGGATTCGTCAGCACAGGACGCGCCGTCTGGAAATTTTTTGTCCGCAAAGGCTTACCAGCCAGGTCTTTCGTATAGGCTCTTTCTCCTTTGCGTTTGGGCCTGGGAAAACGTGCCCATGTATTGGTGCTCCTGCCGGAAAGAAAGGCAGCGGAAGACGACCGGGGAACAATCTTTCCCCTCCGCACCTGAGGTGTCCCCGGAGGGTGTTGCTGAAACCGCAAGGCGGCCCTGTTTGGAGGAAGACCTGATCGGGGAGGTTTTTGCGATTGGTTGTTCACGTAAAAATTCCGCCCCGTGTAATTTCGAGCCCGGGCGGAAGAGCTCAACGGAAAGCCGCCTCGTGCTCTCGTTCGCGGACGGTTTCCGCTTTGCGTACCTGGCGCATTTCGTTCTCCTGACACGGGAATGTGGTCCGAGGTGCGTGAACGGATCTTCCTGCCAGTGATGTCTCCCGTCCATGCTTTTTCTTTATGGCGGGGCTTTGTGTTTTGGTATAGCGGTCGTATCGGCCGTCCAGGTCTCGCTTTTGCCTGCTCATTATGCTGCATGATTCGCTTTACCCTTTTCAGGTTTGGATTGCCACCATTTCTGAGGTTGCGCTGGCGCGGTCGGGTAGAATAGTTGGTCTTGTCGGGTTGGGGATAGACGTTCCAGGCACGGCTCGCCGATGATCGCGGCCTGATCCTCCGGCGGGTAATATCTCCTCTCCAGGGTTTGCGATCAGGCGCCGGGTTTGATTGATGAAAGGTGGGCTGGATAGCGCGCCCCGGTCTCTCACCGCGCCTTGTCTGGGAGGGAGGTAACGCAGAGCCTTTGCCGGGCCTGTCGGCCTCCTTTATCCGCCGGGAAGGATGCCGCTTCGCCGATGATTTCTTCGGCGTCTTAAACCGCGTTTCCCGGTTTGAAGGCGCAGGCCGGTCTCCCTTTGTATTTTGGGCAAAAGAAGGTACAGCGAGCATCAGCACGAAGAAGCAAAGGCAAAGTGTCTTCAAAGCTTTCTCTACCATGGAAACCGTATAACGCTGTACATTTTTAAAAAATACGCAGGATAAACGGGAGTCTGACCTTTTTTTCGTCTGTCGCCTGCGGAATTCGGGGCAATGAAACAGGCTAAGTTAGCTAAAATTTAAGCAACTCCTCAATGGCCGATTTAAGGCGCCCGAGCGGTAAAAAATTTTGCTCCAGCGCAGGTGCGAACGGCACGGGTGTATCCAGACTTGCTACCCGTTTCACCGGGGCGTCAAGATGTTCGAAACAATGCTCATTTATCCAGGCGCTGATTTCTCCGCCAATGCCTCCGGTAAGCGTGTCCTCGTGAAGGATGAGCACCCGGTTTGTCTTTTTGACCGTGGTGGCAACGCGCTCCTGATCCCAGGGCAATAATGTTCGCAGATCCAGTACATCGGCGCTGACACCGGTCAGTTCAGAAAGGACTTCCAGCGCCCAGTGCACGCCCATTCCATAGGTGATGATCGACAGGTCGTTCCCTTCGCTGACCAGTTTCGCTTTACCGACTTCCACCGTGTAATAATCGTCCGGAATTTCTGCCGCGATGGAACGGTAAAGGAATTTGTGCTCGAAGTAGAGATACGGATTGGGATCTTCCAGGGCAGCGCATAGCAATCCTTTCGCATCGTAAGGATTCGAAGGATAAACAATCTTGAGTCCGGGCGTGTGAAAGAACCAGGCTTCATTGCTCTGCGAGTGGAAGGGCCCGGCGGCCGTTCCCGCACCTGTTGGCATGCGGATGACGACGTCGGAGGCCTGACCCCATCGCCAGTGAATCTTCGCCAGGTTGTTGACGATCTGGTTGAATCCCTCAGACACAAAATCCGCGAACTGCATTTCAACCATTGCCTTCATTTTCTTCACCGACAGGCCAAGCGCCGCGCCGACGATTGCCGATTCGCACAGAGGCGTGTTCCTCACACGCTCTTTTCCGAACTCCTTCACAAACCCTTCGGTGATTTTAAACACGCCGCCATATTCGGCAATGTCCTGGCCCATCAGTACCAGGTTATCGAAACGATGCATGCTCTGCCGGAGGGCGTCGCTGATTGCATCGATAAACCTCCTTGAGGCGCCCTTTCCGGATACGGGCGTGACTGGCGTCTGTTCCCACGCCGCATAGAGATCGCTTAGCTCCAGGAGCGTGTCAGGCACAGGATGAGTTTCATGAAAGGCGATCGCCAGTCCTTCGTCGATTTCTCCCTTGATGCGGGCCCGCGCTTCTTCAATAAATTTCTTGTCGATAACCTGCTCGCTGACCAGGTAGCGTTCGAAATTTTCCAGCGGATCTTTCTTCGCCCACTCTTCCATCAGTTCCGTGGGAACGTACTTTGTCCCCGACGCCTCCTCATGGCCGCGCATGCGGAACGTTCTGCATTCAACCAGCACCGGCCTTGGATTTTCGCGCATGTTTTCCGCAAGCAGCCGGATGGTATCATAGACCTCGAGTATGTTGTTGCCATCGATGCTGACGGCCTCCATGCCGTAGCCGATACCTTTGTCGGCAAAACTTTCACACCGGAATTGCTCGCGCGAAGGCGTGGAGAGCCCATATCCGTTATTTTCTATAATAAACAACACAGGGAGGTCCCACACTGCCGCCACGTTGACCGCCTCGTGAAAATCGCCTTCACTCGTGGCGCCATCGCCGTTAAAGACCGCCGTCACTTTTTTCTCTCTTCGCAAGCGGCTTGCCAACGCGATGCCGTCAGCCACACCATTCTGCGGCCCAAGATGCGAGATCATCCCGACAATGTGATGCTCGCGGGTGCCAAAGTGAAAAGAACGGTCTCTGCCCTTCGTAAAACCACTGCCGGTACCTTGCCATTGGCAGAACAACCGGTGCAACGGAATCTTCCGGGAGGTGAAAACGCCGAGGTTGCGGTGCATGGGTAATATATATTCGTCGTCGTCAAGCGCCAGGGTC
>DASVOT010000818.1:0-7631 GCA_036383235.1 Chryseosolibacter sp. | reverse complement strand
CGTATTGTCGAAGAGCACCTCCTGGGAGGCAGTGTAAAATTCTTCCTTGCCGTTGTAGATGAAAGTTCCGGACCCACGCGACACATCAAAGATCACCTGTCCGTTTTCGTCAATGATGCGGATCATGATCTTCTTTCCTTCGATGGGAGCTACGCTGTTCTCCGCCAGGTTGAATTCAACTTTAAGCTGCTGAATCTGTTTTACGCGGAAAGGTGAGCTGCGTTCTTTTCCCCGGTCGTTCAGGGCAACGATCCTGATGTTTTCAGCTTTCAGCTGCGATGCAATCGCCACTTTGGTGGCGAGTTCCTCCTTCGACTGGGTTAACCGGTTCAGCGAGTCTCCGAGCTGGTTCTTTTCCGTTTTTAACGACCGGTTTTCCGTGAGGAGTTCTTTATTCACGGATTGAAGTTTGACGATTTCAGCATCCTTGTTTTTCAGCAGAAGCTCATACCCCTCCACGCGGTCTTTCAACGCTTTTATTTCTTTTCCCGTTGCGCGCTTGGTGCGTCTCAGCTCTTCTTCGATCTCGGTCTTTGCCTGCTGGAGGTCTGACACGTCGCCGCCCAGCTTTTTCACCTGCGCGATCTTATCGTCGAGCTCGGCGTTGATATCCTTTAACCGCTGCATGGTGGTGGCCAGCTCTTCCTCAGTGGTGATCAGCTGGGTCCGTACCTCCTGTTTCTCTTTGGTGTCAAGGTAGATCTTGATGCCCTGAATGATAATGACGATCGCCATGAAAGCGATGATTACCGGCACTTTGTTGTTTTTTTTCGGCGAGGTGTCGGGGGAGGGGAGGTTTTCGGGTTGATCAGTCATATCATCGGTGTCAACAGGTGTCTGAAAAAAGGCGGTAAAACAAGGTGAACAATGCCCGCAAAAATAGGGCTTTAATACCTGTATTTCAACCCTTATACCTGTAAGATAACGTGTTGTTTGTTAAGTGATGGATCAAAAAAAACGATTCCGCACCGGAACAGGTCGGCCGTGGCATAGACCAGGCGATTATTCCTGATGGCCTTCCAGGCAGCTTCCATCTCGGCCGAGTAGTGAATATCATCGATGATGATCACGCTTTTTTCATGGACCTTTTTCAGCAACCATTCAAAGTACCTGAGGGTGGGCTCGTAACGGTGATTGGCATCCATGAAGGCGAGATCCAGCCGGCGTATTCCCTGCAGGTAAGCCGGGAGGGTATGATCGATATTTCCTACGATCATCCGCACGTTTCTTTTGCCGGCAAATTCGAACGTGATGGCGGCAACGTCGGCGATGGCTGTCGAGCCCTCGAGGGTGGTTACCGAGGCGTCGGATTTTTCGGCAAGATAAAGCGTGTTGATACCGAAGGAGGTACCTAATTCCAGAATGGAGGAAACGCCGAAATGCCTGGCCAGCCTGTAATAGAGAAATGAGAAACGCGGTGAGGTTACGCTCGCGGCTGCGATGCCCGATACCTGCCGCAATGCGTTGCGCGTTTGACCGGATCCTGGATCGTCAACGGTGATGAAGCGTTTATCGCTCAACAATTTCCGGCGCAGCGTTTCAATGTGTTGAAATTCGCCCTCGCGAGGCCGCTGCTTGATCTGCGTGGTGTAGAGGTCAAAAAAGAAGGGCGAGTGAAGAGAATGCTCATCAACGGCATTCAGCCAGTAAGAGAGAAAGGACCTGATGCGGAAAAAGAAAAATGGCACTTATTTAATTCAGGCGAAGCGGGGCGATCATGGTGAATTCAGGAATGTTCACCTGCATTTTTGTTCCATCCACCACGCGCTCCATCAGGTAGGTCCCTGACATCTTGCCAATGCCGGATTTGAGGTTGCACCCGGAAACGTACTGATGGATCTGCCCGGGTTCAAGCACAGGTTGCTGGCCGACCACACCCTCACCTTCTACCTCCCTCATGCTGAAACCCGCGTCGAAGATATGCCAATGTCTTCGCATCAGCTGAATGGTATTTTCACTTTGATTCTCGATGGTGATCCGGTAGGTAAAGACATAATGGTATTGGGTAGGGCTGGAATATGCCGGTTGGTATTTCGTCTCCACTGTCACCTTGATCCCTTGCGTGATTTCAGTTACCATGTGGTCAAAAATATTAATTTTTTACAACTTCACCCGCTTTCTTAAAACTTCTTTCAAATTGCGAAACATAATTTTTTGGCGCCCCGGGGAGTCTTTTTCTGAAGCTTTGCCCGGATTTTCGCGCTGATTGCTAGTTTTGCCCAAATTCATCAACATGGACGTAAAAATCGCCTCCTCCTGGAAAACGCTGCTGGAAGATGAATTTCAGAAACAATATTTCAATGAGCTTACCTCGTTCCTGAGAGGTGAATACAAAACTCAGACCATATACCCGCCGGGAGCAGACATTTTCAGGGCGTTCGACCGCTGTGATTTTTCCGATGTAAAAGTCGTTATCATCGGGCAGGACCCGTATCACGGACCAGGGCAGGCCAATGGTCTCTGTTTCTCCGTCTGCGAAGGCACACCCATGCCGCCTTCCCTGCTGAACATCTTTAAAGAAATACGCAACGACCTGGGTAAACCGATTCCTCCGTCCGGAGACCTGGAGCGGTGGGCCCGGCAGGGTGTATTGCTCCTCAACGCCACCCTCACCGTGAAGGCGAGTTCCCCCGGATCGCATCAAAATAAAGGGTGGGAGACCTTTACCGATGCCGTTATCAAAAAAATATCAGACGAAAAAGAGGGCATCGTCTTCCTTTTATGGGGTGCATACGCCCAAAAGAAAGGCGAGGTGATAGACCGCAATAAACACCTGGTGCTGGTGTCCGCGCATCCCTCGCCCTTTTCCGCCGACCGGGGATTCTTCGGGTGCAAGCATTTCAGCAAGACCAATAACTACCTGAAAAGCAAGGGGAAAAAGGAAATCGACTGGTGAGGCCGACTCACACTAGCCGCTCTTAAGTACGGCATTGGCTACCTACTTAATGAGCTTAAAGAAGCGGTCCCAGCGAATCTTATGGAGGAAGTCGGCGTTGCGGTCGATCGACAACCAGATAAAAAAGGCCTTCCCGACAATGTGATCTTCCGGCACAAATCCCCAATACCGCGAGTCGAGTGAATTGTGGCGATTGTCTCCCATCATGAAATAATAGTTCTGATGAAAGGTATACTCGCTTTGCTCTTTCCCGTCAATGTACAGCTTCCCGTTCTCGATCCTGACGTTGTCGTTGTGATCGTATTTGGCAATGGTGCTGCCGTAGGTTGCAAGCGTCTTCTCATCAAGGCGAATGGTCATGCCTTTCTTAGGGATCACCAGCGGGCCGTAAAAATCGCCATTCCACGGAAAGACTTTTGAATCGGGGAAAATATTCGATTCCACCATGCCTTCCGTTCTCGGTCCAAAGCCGTCAGGGCCATTGTAGGTGGCGATCTTAACTTCACTGATGAAATTCATCTTCCTCAATTCGTCCGCCACATCCTTCGTGAGATGCATCTGGTATACCACCGAATTGGCGGTCCTTCCCACCAGCTCCTGGTCGTAGATCTTGTATCGCTTCAGGATGCGTTCGTTGATCTCGTCATTGGAAGTGACCAGGTAACTGAACTGCATCTGCGGGGGGTTCTCCTCCGCCTTGCCGTTCACGTAAACCTGCCGGTTCACGATCCGGATGGTATCGCCGGAAATGGCGACACAGCGCTTGATGTAATTAGTCTTCAGGTCGGGGGGGTAATCGATCCCGTCATTGAGCTCTATGGGAGGGACATTAAAAACGACTACATCATTGCGCTTGACATGGGTGATACCCGGAAGCCTGTATGAGGGCAACTGGATAAGCTTGGTGTACGAGGGTATGTCGGTGAACCAGATCTTCTGGTGGGTAAGGGGAACCTGAAGCGGCGTGGTGGTAGTCCGCGTTCCATAGTGGAACTTGCTCACGAAAAGGAAGTCACCCACCAGGAGCGACTTCTCCATGGATGGAGTGGGAATGGTATACGCCTCCATGATCAGCCACCGGATGAGGGTGGCGGCGATTACGGCAAACAAGATCGCGTCACCCCATTCTCTTACCTTTGACTTGGGTTCAACTTTGTCTGTTTTCTCTTCGGGGTGTTTCTTCCAAAACTTCCAATTCATATCCAGGGGTAAGTATTAAAGCCTGCAAATAAAACGAAAATAATCGTATTTCTCAGGATGGCCTTCACCGCCCTTTTTCGGGCCGTTAAATCGGGATCGATGACAGTAAAGGATTGGTCGCGGGAGAGGCGCTAGAATTTCAAAAAGTCGTCCATATTTAACACGCCTTTTTTGCCGGGCAGCCATTCCGCCACCATCACGGCGCCCAGGGCAAACCCCTCACGGCTGTGGGCGGTATGACGGATCTCAATGTCGTCGATCGCCGAAGCGTATTTGATGACGTGGGTGCCCGGTACCTCGTCGATGCGGAACGAGCGGATCTCGATCTCTTCGGGTTTTCCGTCCTGCGAATTGACCCACTTTCTTTTTCGATGAAGATGCTTGATGACACCTTCCGCAAGCGTGATGGCCGTTCCGCTGGGAGCGTCTTTCTTTTCAGTGTGGTGCACCTCGTCGATGCTCACGTCATAATCGGCGAATTGATTCATCATTTTAGCAAGATGCTCGCTGAGCTTGAAGAACACATTGACGCCAAGGCTGTAGTTGGAGGCGTAAAAGAATGCAGCTCCGGTTGAACGGGCCAGAGCTTCTGCTTCCACTTTGCGGGCAAGCCAGCCTGTCGTCCCGCACACCACGGGGATCTTTCTTTCAATACAGCGGACGACATTCTCGTAGGCGGCATCAGGATGGGAGAATTCGATGGCAACATCGGCCTCGACCGTGTCAAGGTCATCCTGGTTATCGATGTCGATTCTTCCTGTTATGACATGCCCGCGTTGCACAGCAATGCGCTCAATCGTCCTGCCCATTTTGCCGTAACCGACCAACACTATTTTCATGAATGGAGATTTTGCCGGCAAGGTACGATCAAAATCTGAAAACCAGCGACACTCCGGTCGTCCTTCCCGTCATCGCATCCTGGCTCAGGGCGGGTTCGATGCTTACCTGCAGATTCGGGTTGAGGTCGAACTCCTTTAAATGCGAATCGACATGGGCATCCACCATCTGCAGCAGATACATTCCTCCCATGAGGATAATCATCAGATCGCGCTCACGCCTGGCTTTATCCACGATGGTTCGTAGCTGTTGCGTCGTGAGCCTGACATCGGGATTCTCGTCGTTCTGACCCAGCCCGTGCTCGAGATTGTAAAACAGATGCCCCTTGTACTTCACGTAGAAGTTATTGTACGTTTTAATATAATAACCGATAAAGTAAAATCCACCGTACACCAGAGGTAGCTTCCAGTACTTCTTGTTGTATGCCTGGCCGAGTCCGGGAAGAATGGCGGCGTAAAGAATGGCTTTGCGTGGACTGAACCTTTTGGCATACGACTGAATGGCAACTGTGTCGGGTCCGCCTCCTGTAATGACCGTGTCGCGTTCAACCACAACGGAATCCTGGGCGGATGCCTGCATGGCAAACACTATGAGGAACGCGGCTGCCAGCAAGACTCGCGTGAGGTGCCGATAAATAAGGTAAAGCGAGAAACGAACGGGTTTTCTCATGTGCGGGCCAAAGCTAAGTTATTTGGCGCGTTATGACAATTTCAGGATGTCCAGCAGACGGTTAAGATCCTCGACTGAAAGAAAAGGGATCTTGATCTCGCCCTTCGCGCCATCGCTCTTTACAACAACACGGGTGCCAAAGTGGGAGGAGAGCTTTGACTGCAACTGCGAGATCTCCCGGCTTTGCGGAGGCGCCGGTTTGCTAGTGTCGGAAGCGCTTTCCGGCTTTTTGTGCGACATCTCTCGTACCAGCTCCTCGACTTTCCGCACTGACAGATCCTCGTCGAGCGTTTTCTTAAAAATATAAAGCTGCTTTTCGGGGTTCTCCACGTTGATGATGGCGCGGGCGTGACCCATTGACAGCCTGTTGTCGCGCACGGCGATCTGAATGTCTGGTGGAAGCCGCAGCAGTCGCAGGTAATTCGTCACCGTCGCCCGATTCTTGCCGACGCGCTCGCCTAACTCTTCCTGCTTGAGGCTGCATTCGGTGATCAGGCGCTGGTAGCTCAGTGCAATTTCTATAGCATTCAGGTTCTCACGCTGGATATTCTCGATCAGGGCCATTTCCAGCATCTGCTGGTCATTCGCGGAGCGGATGTAGGCCGGGATGGTCTTCAACCCCGCCAGCCGCGACGCCTGGAAACGACGTTCGCCGGAAATCAGCTGATACTGATTGTTTGCCAGCCGCCTGACAGTAATGGGTTGAATGATACCATGAACTTTGATCGACTCGCTCAGTTCCTTCAGGGATTCTTCATCAAAATGAGTGCGCGGCTGAAAAGGATTCACTTCAATGTGATCGACCGGGATTTCGGCAATTCCGCTGGCAGCGGCAGGCGCAGTGGCCGGCGATTGAATGTCAACCTCCAGCTTGTCTTCCGGGGTGCTATCGCTCAGCAGCGCGCTAAGACCCCTTCCTAATGCTTTTTTCTTACTCATTTCGATTCCCCGTTTTTGTCTAAAATTTCGTGGGCGAGATTTAAGTAACTGATGGCGCCTTTGCTTTCGGCATCGTGCACGATCACCGGCAATCCAAAGCTGGGGGACTCACTCAGTTTTACGTTCCGCGGAATGATGGTCTTAAACGTCATCTTCTGGAAATGTGTTCGCACTTCCTCTACAACCTGGTTGCCGAGGCTGGTGCGCGAATCATATAACGTAAGCAGAATGCCTTCGATCTCCAGCCGCGGATTCAGCCTGGTCTGGATGATCTTGATCGTGTTGAGCAGTTTTCCCAAACCTTCCAGCGCAAAGTATTCGCACTGAACGGGTATGATGACTGAGTCGGCGGCGGTAAGGGCGTTGATGGTAATGAGTCCGAGAGAGGGAGAACAGTCGATGATGATATAGTCAAAGTCATCTTTGATCTTCGCCAGGGCATCGCGCATTTTTTCTTCACGCCGTTCAATACTCACCATCTCCACTTCAGCGCCTACAAGGTCGATGTGGGAGGGGAGCACCGCCAGGAATTTCAACTCGTTCTTTACGATGGCGTCAGAAGGATTGACCCCGTCTACCATGCATTCGTAAATCCCCTGCTGAATGTCCTTGGGGTTAAGGCCCAATCCCGAAGTTGAGTTCGCCTGTGGATCCGCGTCGACCAGCAGTGTCTTTCTCTCGAGGACCGCAAGGCTAGCGGCCAGGTTGATGGCCGAAGTGGTTTTACCTACTCCACCCTTCTGATTTGCAATCGCGATGATTTTTCCCATCCTTTAAAAATTAAAAAATACCCACCGCCAGATGATGAGTGGGCTACAAATATACCTGAAATTAGGTACGGCCGTGGAACATCGTGGAACGGTTATCCACAATCGGTTAACAAACGATGCACGTGGAAAGGGGTCGAACGCGGGACGATCAACGCCTAAATAACTGAGATTCAGCAGTGTGTTGAGGTGAGGCAGGTCCTGATCCCCGGACGCCGGCCGGAACCCTGCACCTGGAAACCGGCCCGCGGAGTATCTACTGCTTCTAGCGCTTTTTCCGCTCTTCCTCCGCCTTTCTGCGCGTTTCCTCGCTCGCCTTCATC
>DASVOT010000817.1:0-2100 GCA_036383235.1 Chryseosolibacter sp. | reverse complement strand
ACTTTAAAGGCTTTTTCTGCGGCTGCAGGCGTGTTGTTCGATGTTTTGGCCAACGATCCCGCCAGAGGCATGGTGGCAGCGGCAGCAGCAATTCCATTGCGCAAAAAATTTCTTCTTTTCATCCGTGTGTGATTTTAATTGGTGAACAATTTCCAGAACCTCGTCCGAAAGACGTTGACCGGCGCCCTTGAAAATAAAGATCAACAGGTTGGTCGCGCGGGGCCATCTCCAGGTTATTGGTGGTAATCCGACAAATCAGGTTTGACTGGGGCTTCCAAGGTAAAAACATTTTTTCAAAAAACATTTATGGATTGTGCCGGGATTACCAATACGGTTACAAGGATGGCACTTTTATTATGTGCACTTTTGCCATTTATAACCCGTGTTTCTTCATGAGACTTCATCGCAGCACATCAGAGGCAGTCATAGAATCTCTCCGGCTGATCTTTGAGGAGAACCGGTATGCCGACAAGGTGATTGAAAAGGTGCTCAAGCAAAATCCGCGGTGGGGTTCGCGCGATCGGCGATTTATTGCGGAGACGACTTATGACATCGTTCGGTGGTACCGCTGGTTCAGGGAGCTGACGCAGGCCAAGGGCACAGAATTCTGGAAATTGCTGGCGGCATGGTGCATTTTAAGCGACGTCGACCTTCCGGACTGGGAAGAATTCCGCGGCATTTCACCATCACAGGTTCGCGAGAGGGAAAAAAAGACGGTCTATACGAGAAAAATACGCGAATCGGTGCCGGACTGGCTTGACGAATTGGGCGAAGCCGAGCTGGGAAAAGAACGGTGGGAAATCGAGCTGCGCGCCTTGAACGAAGAGGCGCCGGTGGTGTTGAGGACCAACACGCTGAAGATCAAAAAGCCGGACCTGCGCAAACGCCTTCTCGAACGCGAGATCGGCACAAACGACGTGAGTGGGTTTCCGGATGCCCTCGTGCTCGAGGAGCGGCAGAATATATTTCTCACACCGGAATTCAAGGAGGGTCTGTTCGAGGTTCAGGATGCCGGATCGCAGGCGATCTCTCCTTTCCTGGAGGTCTTGCCCGGTCAGCGGGTCATTGACGCGTGCGCCGGGGCGGGTGGAAAGTCGCTGCATCTGGCCGCGCTGATGCAGAATAAGGGAAGGATCATTGCGATGGATACCGAAGCCTGGAAGCTCGACGAACTGCAGAAACGCGCGCGCCGCGCCGGCGTCAGCAATATGGAGGCGCGCGTGATCGATTCGGGGAAGAGCATCAAAAGGCTTGCCGCCACCGCGGATCGCCTCTTGCTGGACGTTCCCTGTTCGGGATTGGGCGTATTGAAGCGAAATCCTGACGCTAAATGGAAGCTGTCACTGGACTTCATCGGCAAGATCCGGGACTTGCAACAGCACATTCTGCGGGACTATTGCGATATGCTCAAGCCCGGGGGTTTACTGGTATATTCAACCTGCAGCATCCTGCCTTCCGAAAATGAAAAGCAGGTTCAGCAGTTTCTGTCAGAGACAAACGGGGCGTTTACGCTCATAGAAGAAAAACATATTCTTCCCTCCGCCGGCTTCGACGGTTTTTACATGGCGAGGCTGAAAAAAGAACCCGCTGCCGGGCACTGACACAATCGAAGGCCCATCCGCACCCTCAAACCACTCCGATCGTATCGTAGACGACCACCTTCTCCCACAGGTGGGAGCAGTTTTCAACAAACTTCTTGTGGATCGGATGGACCTGGTAAAGATCCTGGCCGGCGATATCATCGAAGAACATCAGCTCCGACGCGCTGTAGCTCGCATCGACCACATCGCGTTTTTCCGTGCTCGCCGGAATGCCGATGTGAAGTTTTCTGACGGATGGAATCTTTTCCAGCGTTTTAAGACCTTCGATCAATTTATGGAGGTCTTCTTTTGAATCACGGTTCTTCAGCCAGAAGAACACGTGGTGGGTGAGCTGTTTATTTATTTTGGGTTCCATAGTTTCGCGGAAAGGTATGAAATCTTTGATTGTTTCGGCCACTCTTTATTTCAGATACGCAGGGACCGCGGTCGATTTTTTAAGCAACGGGTCAGGTATTGGCGGTTTTATTTCCACCTGCAGCGGAACAATTCCGGCCCAAGT
>DASVOT010000816.1:0-4089 GCA_036383235.1 Chryseosolibacter sp. | reverse complement strand
TTTCCATCGCAAAACCTTGATACAAAGAGGTTTCTGGTTACCTGTTGGGACGCTTTGAGATGTTTCATTTCCTAACTTTTATATTTAGCTAGATAAATCCCCATCTCACGGACTTATCACAGCGCGACGTATATCCATATACCCACCTCCGTCCCGCCCGGCGGTGGTCAATAAAGCATCCTCCTCGCGTTTCCCGATCGCAGCAGTTCCTTTGTGGCTTCATCCGCTTCCGCGTCGCTCAACGACTCGATGCGCAGCCTGGCCGTGAGGTAGTCGAGGATCGGCGAATGAGTGCCGAACGCAAACTTTTCCTTTCCAAACCTTTTCAACAGCTCGCTCAGCCTGTCGTCCTCCCGCAGCGAGCGACCGGACGTGTCAAACAAGACATCCGCTTTCCTGATAAGGTCCATGTCCCCGTCATCCAAGCTGACGCTGTTGGCGAGGTTGAGAATAAAATATTTCGCGTCGGGCACTGCCCTGACGATGGGAACAATGTTTCGCAGGCTCCACTCCTTGGTAATGATGTCCGACTTCTTCTCCGCATTGCGGTCGAAGACGGGGATATCCATCCATGAACGCTGACGGCTGTCTACCATGCGGATATCAAATGCCACAGGCAGGCCGCGCTCGCGCGCGAGCCTCACCAGCTCTATGAGCGAAGGATCCGTCATTTCATAATCATGGTATTGCGGGTATAGCCGCAGTCCCTTCATACCCATTTTCGAAACGCATGTTTCAAAATCATCGCGCCACCCCGCGTAAACAGGATTGATGACCGCAAAAGGGATGAAGCGCTTTTTAAAACGCTCATCGGAGCTGATCTCATCGTACAGCTCCTCGTTTGCAGACTGCGTGTTCTTGTAGAAAATTCCGTTGATATTGCTGATGACAGAAGTATCAACCCCGAACTTGTTCATCCTGGCCAGGAGCGCCTCGCACGTATTGTGCTTGAGTTGTTTGAATGGCCAGTGTCCCACATAGGCATTAATATCAAGCAACACCGC
The DNA here is from genome assembly GCA_036383235.1 of Chryseosolibacter sp. GTDB lineage: Bacteria > Bacteroidota > Bacteroidia > Cytophagales > Cyclobacteriaceae > Chryseosolibacter. The sequence continues at coordinate 3,085 of DASVOT010000816.1, read as the reverse complement.
GGCCTCCTTTCTTCAATACGTTGTTGTAATTGTCAAAGAAGATCTTTTTCTTCTGCGCGTCGGTCGCGTTCGATGCCACAATCTTTCCCACGGCGGCCTCGTAACAGCTGTCCGTGCCGAAAAACAGCCTGTCCTCGCCCAGGTGTTTAATGGCAAAATCGATCATGTTCTCCTCGTTGTTACTGCCGCTGGTGTCGACATAGATGTTGGGATAATTCCGGAACGTTTTGCATTCGTATTCCCAGTCGCCACCGCCGCCGATATGCGCGAACTGAAAAGTTGTCTCCGGGTATCGCTTCGCCGCCTCCACCATATCCTCGGGGATTGCCGTGTTGGGAAATCTTCCGATATCATATTTCATCCGGTAACCTCCCATGCCCAGCTGACAGAACCCGTGCATAAAGACGACCATCTTCATATCGGTGAGCTTTTCAATGATCGGATAGTACCGCGGGTCGTTCACCTTCACCTGCGTGTAGCCTTTGTAGCCCGACATTCCCAGGTCGACGCAGCGCTTGATCTCCTCAAGCGACTCCTTCCCGTATGCCGGATTCAGCGTAAAAAATCCAATAAAACGGTCGGGATACTGCTTCATGGCGTTGACGACAACATCGTTGTGCCTGCGCACCTCGTCGGGGCCCTCGGGCTCGGTTCCAGAAAAATTCGTGACAGGATTTGAAATTTGCATCCGGGTGATTCCCAACCTGTCCGCCAGTTCAATCTGCCTTCCCAAATCGGATGCCGGATGACAGTGAGCGTCGAATTTCCGGTATTGGAGTATATCCTTCATGATGTCGTAGGAGGAAACTCCCGGCTCGCGTCCCGTTCTGCACCCCGCGATGCTGCTGCCCGCCATGATCGCGGCCGCGGAGAGTGACGTGTTCTTAAAAAAAGTTCTGCGATTGATGGTCGTTGGCATAAGATTGAAAATCTGTTGAAATCAGAATTGCATCATGGGGCCTTTTTCTCCAATTGTTCGATCGCCTTCGCGATCTTCGTCCGCGCGTCGAGAAAGCGCTCAGGCTCGTCCGGATAGCGAAGGGTGTGCTCCAGCGTCACTTTGATGTTCCGCGGATACTTGTAGAGCAGGTAGTTCTCCGGAAGGAGCAATTGCCGGTATGCGTCGAGTCGCGCGTCCGGGTTCCCATTATCGCCTTTTGAAAGAAGCTCCCTCAGCCTGAACAGGTATTCGTAATCTTCCATGCTGTCGCGGAAATTCTCCAGCCTGATGGAAGAATACGGCACTCCATCCGGACCCGGATAAACCAGCTGACCTTCTCCGTTATAGTTAAAATACGTGCGGGAGTCCCATGGAACATTCGGCCACTTTTCGCTCATGGGCTGCCCTTCGCGAACATTTCGCCAGAAATAGTTTGTTCCCCAATGCTCGAAACCATCCAGCCCGTACATCCAGCAGTACCAGGCTATGCTGCGCTGGTAGATCGCGGGACAGTCGATATAGAAGTTCGGCGCGCTTTCCCTTGCCAGCGTGCAGAAGTAGGCCCACACTTCTTTTCCTTCCGCCTGCGACTGGGGCGCCTCCACGCTGTTGACAGGCGCCCAGATATCGACCAGCTTGTTCAGGCCAAACTGATCCATGCGCGTATCCCAGAAGTCGTATGGCCCGCCTTCGGCGAACAACTGAAGGCGCAACCCTGGGTCTATCTGCTTAAGCTTTTCGGCGCGTTCCTTAATATAGGGCCATTCGAGATCGGTGGGCTCGTCCCAAAGCTCTATCAAAGCTTTATCGAGCCATCCTTTCCGCCGCAGGAATCGCGCGTAGGCTTCCACAAACCGATACACCTTCGCGGCTTCTTCGTCTGTGTAGAGTCCCTTCTTCATTTGAATGATTGAAAATCGCGTAAGCCCGCGCTCGATACAGAAACCCAGTACTTTCTCCACTGCGCTGAAATCATATTGTCCGGAGCGGTCGGGCTCCTGGTTCACATAATTGACACCTGCCGAGCCGGGATTAAAACGGTTCTTCAGGAGCAGTTCGCAGAACCGCTCGTACCATTCGACGGGATATTCGCTGACGTTATAAAAATCGCGGAAGTAGGAGAGCTGGTCCCACGAATGCGTTTTCAGATGGCTCGCAACGGGCAGTTCAAAATCCCAAACCCTGCATCTGATCGTCGCCGTCATCTTCTTCAGACCGGTGGCGGTAACAGAGACCGTTCCGCTGTATTCCCCCGGCTTTGTTCCGGGCGGCGCATAGACCGTGATCCAGAAGGGCCGGCATACCTCATCGCCGCTGATCTTAAGGCCTCCGCGGTAGGGAATCAACGGATCCGGATGCCAGCCCTCGTATTCCGTGACGTAAGCGGCACGCCAGTCGATCTTGTTGTAATCAACACGCGATACTCCGATGTGCTTCTTCTCAATGGTATTGCCCTCTTTGTTGCTGAGGTCGCTCACGTCGATGTTGATCTGGTCCAGGTCTTTGCCGAAAGGCAATATTGCCAGCTGGAAAGATTCATATTCATTTCGCGCCATCGACAGGTCGACCTGCTCGGTGAGTGGCAGCGGGAACAAGCCATCCTTGCGCAGTTTTATCACGGAATGGGTCAGTGATATTCCAAAATCGTTTTCAGTCTTCCAGTTGTGCAAGGCTGCCGATCTCACCTCATGGAGGTGTCGGGCAACGTCGCCGTCCATCTTCCTGACCTCTGCCGTGAGCGCGTCCCATTTCCCGGTTTGCCATTTTGTCGCGGCCGATTTTTCAAGTCCGTCGAGGCGGGACAAAATCTCCATCGCTTCCGTCCGCAGTCTGGCGGCGAGAGGATTTGAGACGCGGGCCATGAGCGCCAGCGACTCGCCGGCTCGCGCCCGCAGCAAGCCGAGATCCTTTCGATTCGGTTCTATCGTAAACCAGTAGTCGACGGTCCTTCGAACAAGCGTTCCACCCATCAGTTTCGCTGTAGCGGAGGCGTAGTAGCTTCCTTCTACTGGCAATTCGAAAGGAATTTCCTCCGCGATCGTCTTGCCTGGCGCGATTGAATAACGCGTTGTGAAATGCAACGGCTCGGCGCCCGACGTGATCTGAAGCGATGACGAAGGCCCCTGCCCCTCCTGGTCGATGAAC